>DAIDJT010000029.1 GCA_027451265.1 Bacteroidales bacterium
TGAGAGCCTGTTGGATGAAAAGATGATTTCATCGTCACTTCCCCTCACAAATACCGGATTCAGGTCATCGGCCACATCGAAGGTGATCCGCTCGTTTGTGCCGCTGATAATTGTATGCACATAGATATCTGTCATGCCGTTGATCACTGCCGATACAAGGAGCCGTGATCCGTCAGGGGAGTAGGAGAGTGAAAGCACCTTTTCAAAGAATGGCATTGTCCGCTGTTCGTACTTTTTCTCTGCTGTCCGGTAAAAATAGAGTTGCACGCCGCCTTTCTCCTCGTTGGCGAATGTCAGAATCTGGCCGCCGGGGTGCCATGTAAGCACAGGGTAGGTATGGTCAACCGACTGTTCGAATTTCGGTTCGGCCGTAAATATCTTCCTGCTTTTCCTGGTTGAGGAGTCATATAGCCATATCCGTCTCTTTCCCCAGTCATTGGAAACCCATGCAATATAGCGGCCGTCGGGGCTCACCTTTACGTCGGTGAACCGTTCATACGGTTTTGCCTTTTTTATTTCCTGCGGCAGCGGGTAGTTCTCACCCGGTTTAATATCGTAATAAGCGTTGTAATAGTTCCTCCAGTCGCGGTAGGTATCCTTGATGCTCTTGCCGAGGCCGTAAAGGAACCCGTCCTCAATGTTCCGGTAAACCTTCGAGAGGTAAATGATGTTAGGGATGATTGCGTCACCGTAAGTATCACCGATGTATTTCCAGAATGAGTGGCCTGCATAGACGGCGTCCTCGTATTCAAGGTTATCAAGGTTCTTATAGCGGTTATTCTCGAAACCGTCCCTTACGCGGTTGTCGGTCTCGCTGTCCCATCCCCAGGCCACGTAGTTGATCAGTCCCTTTATATACCAGTCAGGGATCTGAATCTGGTTGCCGCTGGTTGTCCGGTCACGCAGGTCAGCGTTGTAGAGCATTTCATAGACCACCACCTCGGCGATAGATGAAGCGATGAGTTTGCTGAACTCCTCATGGTCACCGTTGAACCAGAGCATGACCTTGTTCTTGATAACCCTGCTGTAGCCGCCCACATTATAGTCATCCTCGGCGGAGATAAGGCCTATGTTACTCTGCCTGAAGTCGTTCTTCTTGTTATATATGATGAGTATGGGGCGCTTGTCAACCGTGTAATCAAAATAATCCTCAATTTCATTCAGTTTCTCATAAGCCACCTTGCAGGCGTATTCCGCCACCTCCCTGCCGAACTCGTTGTAATAGCAGTCAATCTCGTCGAACCTGAAGTAGGTCCAGTAGAAGTCTTTATACTGAACCCTGTTCTTGCCGAAGGTCATCTGCATGCCGTTATAAAACTGGCCCGAAGCCGGGGCCACGGTCAGGAGAAAGAAGAGCGCCAGGAACGGTATAAAGAGTCCTTTTCGTATCATAAGAAATGGCGGAGGGCCTCCGCATCCGGAGCAAAATCTGTTCCAAACGGGTGCATCCGTGTGACAAAACTAATCTATAAACAAATAAAAAAACAACGCCTCATACTTTTTTGTTAATTTTGGTGGTTATTATGGTGCAACCCTTCTGGCCTGATCTTTGTTAAGAGAAGTGAATCAGCGAAAAAAAATGCCGGGAACGGTTGATAAAATTAACACTATATGAAACGGAGCATAACATTACTGGTTTTGATGCTGGTTTTTGCCGGTTTGTCCGCGCAGCCGAAGCTTAATTTTGCCAGCACCCGTTTTGATTACGGGACAATCAAGGAAGACGGAGGGAAACAGGAAGCTGTTTTCAATTTCACCAATACAGGTGATTCGGTGCTTGTCATTACGAGGGTTCAGTCGTCATGCGGCTGTACGGCCGCTGATTACACGAAATCACCCGTTCCTCCCGGAGGGAAGGGTTTTGTGAAGGCCGTGTTCGACCCGAAGGGTTATAACAGCCGTTTTGCGAAGAGTGTTACTGTATATTCAAATGCAAAGCCGGCTGTTACCGTACTGGTTATTGAAGGGACTGTGACACCGAGGGAGAAAACAGTTGAGGAGCAGTACACTTTTGCCGTAGGGCCTGTGAGGTTTCAGTCTAACCACCTGGCATTCACCACCACCACAAAATCAGAGAAGAAGATCAGGGTGATGCCTGTAATCAATACATCGAAGGAGCCGGCTACGGTTGAGTTTGAAGGGCTTCCGGCCCATCTTCAGCTTAAGGTCACTCCGGCAACTCTGAAGCCTGGAGAGAAAGGACTCATCGAGGGTACCTATGATGCCAAGCTCAACAGCAGTGCATGGGGCAATGTGAATGATCTGGTTCGGCTTAAGGTCAACGGCCAGCCGCAGGCCAACATTTATCTTTATGTGTCTGCGAACCTTGTGGAGGATTTCTCAGGTCTTACTGCCCAGCAGCTTGCCAATGCGCCGGTTTTCAAGCTTGATACGAATACTGTCGACTTTGGCAAGATCAAACAGAACTCATCGGCTGACGTTGAGTACTTCTTCACCAACCAGGGTAAGAGTGACCTGATAATCAGGCATGTGAAGGCCGGATGCGGGTGCACTGCACTTATGCCCACCGAGAATGTCATCAAGCCAGGAGCAAGGGGATCAATCAAGGCGAAGTTCAACTCCGGCGGCTACAAGGGCCAGATCTACAAGAATATATTTGTTTATACAAATGACCCCAAGAACTCCGAGGTGATGCTCATGATCAAGGGAGAGGTTCTCGTGGAAGAGGGGACGAACAAATAGGGCAGTACGGGGGCACAGGCATAATGAGCAGGGAAAGGAGATCAACCGGGGCTCTCTCGGTACAGCAGGGAGTGCCCCAGCCTCCGAGTATCAATCCTGACATGCTTAACCGCCTGAAAAAGAACAGGCGAAAGTCACTGAGTGCTGATGATTATGTTGACGGGATACTTCTTGGTGACCGTACAATACTTAGCCAGGCCATAACTCTTATTGAGAGCAACCTGACAGATCATTATGATCTTGCCCAGGAGGTTGTGGAGCGGTGTCTCCCGGCCAGTTCACGTTCGGTGAGGATTGGTATCACCGGTGTGCCTGGTGCCGGGAAAAGCACATTCATTGAAACATTCGGAACCTTACTGACGCGTCATTACGGCAGGCGTCTGGCTGTTCTGGCCATTGACCCGAGCAGCCAGCAGAGCGGCGGCAGCATCATGGGTGACAAGACGCGGATGGAACAGCTGAGCACTGACCCTGACGCATTTATACGTCCTTCCCCATCAGCCGGCACGCTGGGCGGTGTGGCCCGTAAAACAA
Organism: Bacteroidales bacterium; assembly: GCA_027451265.1. Taxonomy (GTDB): domain Bacteria; phylum Bacteroidota; class Bacteroidia; order Bacteroidales; family VadinHA17; genus SR-FBR-E99. The sequence continues at coordinate 3,238 of DAIDJT010000029.1, forward strand.
GGGAGAGCATAATACTGTGCGAAGCTGCCGGTTTTGATACAATCATCGTGGAAACAGTCGGAGTGGGGCAGTCAGAAACAGCGGCCCATTCGATGGTTGATTTCTTCCTTGTGCTTATGCTTGCCGGGGCAGGTGATGAACTGCAGGGAATTAAACGGGGCATCATGGAGATGGCTGACACCATTGTAATCACCAAGGCAGACGGGAACAATGTTCAGAAAGCAGAGATGGCGCGGGTGGAGTACAAGAACGCGCTACACCTCTTCCCGTCACCGCCTTCAAAGTGGGCGCCGAGGGTGATGACCTGCTCCTCACTGGAGAAGACAGGTATCGCCGAAATATGGGAAGCAATTCGTGATTATGTAAGCGTAACCAAGAGCAACGGATGGTTCTGGGAAAGAAGGCGTGAACAGGCTGTGACGCGCATGCATGAAACAATCATTGACTTGCTGAAACAATCATTCTATAACCATCCTGAGGTGGCCGCCATGCTGCCGGAACTGGAAAGGAAGCTTCGCGAAGGAGAGCTTACTTCATACAAGCCTGCCGCAATGCTGCTGGATAAATATTTCGCCAACAGATGCAAATAGCCAAATATTTATATATTTGAACCTTCATAAAAAGAAAGTGTTTACCAACTAAAAATCATCAGATGAAAAAGACAGTTATCCTTCTGCTGGTTGTCGCTGTTGCAGCGGCCTGTGCCAGAGAACCCAAATTCACAATTACAGGTACCATTGATGGTGCCGGAACTGATACAGTTATTCTTCAGAAAAGGATTCCCGGCGGTTATCAGGTCCTTGACTCGGCTGTAATTGCAAATGGCACCTTTAAGATGGAAGGTGTTGTTGATTACCCGCAGATGGTCAATCTGGGCATTAAAGGCAAGAGGGGTGGTCTTAACTTCTATATTGAGAACTCTGACATAACCATTCACGGTCATGCAGACTCACTGTATATGGGATCTGTAAGCGGTTCAGCCGCACAGGGTGAATATGATTCATACAAGGCACTGCTCGACGAAACCAACGCCGAGATGACGAAAATCTATGATAACTACCGCAAAGCCAGGATGGATGGAAATGAGGAGCTTGCAACATCACTTGAGAAGGAACTCGAAGCCCTGGACACAAAGCAGGGTGAGATCAAGAAGGAATTTATTGCAAATAACCCCGCTTCTTTTGTGGCTCCGGCAGTACTGAGTGAGCTTGCATACTACCTGGAGGTTGATGAGATGGAAAGCCTTCTCGGTAAACTGGATACCACCCTCAACAAGGTACAGACAGTTGTTACGCTGAAAGACAGGCTTGTGCAGCTCAAGGCAGTTGCCGTGGGTCAGAAGGCTCCGGATTTTACACTCAATGATCCGGACGGAAATCCCATATCACTCAGCTCCAAGATCGGCGGCCAGACCAAGCTTTTACTGGTTGATTTCTGGGCAGCATGGTGCGGACCCTGCCGCCAGGAAAACCCCAATGTAGTGAAGGTATGGAAAGAGTACAACAAAAAGGGATTTGACGTATTCGGTGTTTCACTTGACCGCAGCAGGGAAGACTGGTTGAAAGCCATCCAGGATGACAACCTGACATGGACCCATGTCTCTGACCTGAAATACTGGGACTGCGCTCCTGCCAAGCTGTATGCCGTGAACGCCATCCCGTCAAATTTCCTGCTTGACGGCAACGGTGTCATCGTGGGTCATAACCTTCGCGGAGACGCCCTCGCACAGAAGGTAAAAGAGATTCTGGATACCAAGTAACAAATATTTACTAATTTAGAAAGCCGTTGGGGCAGGTGTCTCAACGGCTTTTATTTACTTAAATCTAAGGCAATGAGCAGAAAAGATGAGTTTTTTGGGATCATTAACAGTGGCTACACATGCAAGGGTGATTTCATAGTCCTTGGGGGTGCCATGCTTGACGGTGAGGCAATAGGTGATGCACACATTAAAATCCCGCTTAAGACACTTAACCGTCACGGGCTTATTGCCGGTGCCACCGGGACAGGCAAGACAAAAACGCTGCAGGTGCTGGCCGAGCAGCTCTCGCTGAAAGGGATACCCTCGCTGGTGATGGATGTGAAGGGTGACCTTAGCGGTGTAGCCAGGCCGGGCCAGGAAAATGATTTCATAAGGGACAGGCATGCGAAGATCAATCTTCCATATTCAGCAATGGGTTTCCCTGTTGAGTTGCTGACAATCTCCGAGCAGAACGGTGTCAGGCTGCGTGCCACGGTATCTGAGTTCGGGCCCGTGCTCTTTTCGCGCATACTTGACCTGAATGATGTGCAGGCAGGCATCATGTCAATAATCTTCAAATACTGTGATGACAACCAGTTTGCATTGATTGATCTTAAGGACATCCGCAAGGTCATTCAGTACCTTACCGGTGAGGGAAAGGAGGAGCTTGAAAAGGAATACGGGGCAATGTCAACCGCCTCTACAGGTGTCATGCTTCGCAAGATCATCGAGCTTGAACAGCAGGGAGCCGAGCGGTTCTTCGGTGAGGAATCGTTTGATGTCACTGATCTGATGAGGAGAGACCAGAACGGGAACGGCTTCATTAATGTCATCAGGCTCACCGATATACAGGACAAGCCGAAGCTATTCTCCACCTTCATGCTTTCACTTCTTGCGGAGGTCTACAACACCATGCCGGAGAAAGGTGATGTGGCAAAGCCTGAGCTGGTGATTTTCATTGATGAGGCACACCTCATCTTCAGCCAGGCTAGCAAAGCCCTTCTTGAACAGATCGAAACAATAGTAAAGCTTATACGTTCCAAGGGTGTGGGAGTTTATTTCATCACCCAGAACCCGATGGATGTGCCGGCTTCGGTGCTGGCTCAGCTTGGCCTCAAGGTACAGCATGCGCTGCGTGCTTTCACTGCCAATGACAGGAAAGACATCAAGCTTACTGCTGAAAACTTTCCTCTTTCCGATTACTACAGGACAGAGGAGGCCATTACCTCATTGGGCACCGGTGAGGCGCTGGTAACGGCGCTGAATGAAAAGGGTGTGCCCACGCCGCTGGCGGTTATGATGGTACGCGCACCGATGAGCAGGATGGATATCCTGACGCAGGAAGAGATTGAATCCATCAACCGCTCATCACAGCTTGTCACGAAGTATTCGCGGGTGGTTGACCCCGAGAGCGCTGCAGAGATGCTTGAGAAAAAGATACGTGATGCAGAGGAGGCCAGGAATGAAGCAGAAGCCAGGAAAGCAGATGAGAGGAATTCACCGCGTGACTATGACAGGGGCGGATACGGAAGGTCAACGAGGACGTCTTCTCCCAGGAGAAGGACAGCCACCAGCCCGGTAGTTAAGGTACTTACCTCTGCCACATTCATACGTGGGGTGATGGGGATACTGACCAGGGCGATGAAAAAGTGAACAAATCCCGGCGGGAATTGTATAACTAAGGATGAACAAATTCAAAGTGAGTTTTAATAATTTAACATGGAAGACATGAAAAAAATCAGAATTGGAGTAATTCTTGTTCTTACCGGATCACTTCTTCTATCAGGATGTGCATCAATGAACAAGACTACGAAGGGTGCGGCAGTTGGAACTGCTGCCGGTGGTGCGATGGGTGCAGTGATAGGCAAGGCTGCTGGTAACACTGCCCTTGGCGCAATAATCGGTGCAACTGTTGGCGGCGCCACAGGAGCCATAATTGGCCGCGAAATGGACAAGCAGGCTGCAGAGATTGAGCAGACTGTGCCTGATGCGAAGGTTGAGCGGGTTGGAGAAGGGATAGTTGTTGAATTCAGCAGCGCCGTGCTGTTCGGTTTCGACCAGTCAGACCTCTCCGCAGAGGCCAGGGCCAATCTTGACAAGCTGGTAAAGGTTCTGAACACCTATCCCGATACAAATATCGAGGTGCAGGGCCACACTGACAGCAAGGGAAGCGAAACCTACAACCAGAGCCTCTCGGAAAAGAGAGCCGGTTCTGTGTCGGAATACCTTAAAGCAAATCAGATTGCTGCCGGGCGTATCAGCACAAAGGGATTCGGTGAGACATTGCCAAAATATGACAATGGAACCGATGAGGGCAGGGCTCAGAACCGCAGGGTTGAGTTCCTGATAACGGCAAATGAAAAGATGGTTGAAAAGGCAGCTGCCGAAGCTGGAAAATAATCAAATGAGAACATTTTTGTTAACCAAATAGTCAAATTATGAAAACAAGAATTCTGTCTGTAATTGCAATTTTGTTTTTGGCAGTAACTGCCCTTGAAGCCCAGGTTGAATTTGGCATCGTTGCAGGCCCTAACTTCCAGAACATGGTGGGAAAGGACAATGGCGGTGATAAGGTCACTAACGGTCTTCTTGTCGGCTTCCATGCCGGCGTGAGTGCATCAATACCAATTGCAACCGACTTTTATTTCCAGACCGGCCTGCTTTTCTCGCAGAAGGGTTCAAGGAACAACGAAGGACTTCTTCCAACTAAGGCAAGTGATGAAGAGTATCACACCACAACAAGGATTTCATACATTGACCTGCCCCTTCACCTGCTTTTCAAACCTGAATTTGGAAACGGCCATATTCTCGTTGGATTCGGCCCCTATGTCGCATTCGGGGTGGCCGGCAACCAGAAGGTTGACTATTCACCGATACTGTATGAGCAGAAGATAAAATTCAAGGGTGATATAACCCAGGAAGAATACTGGGACATGGAGAATGCATATTATAAGCGTTTTGATGCAGGTGCAGACATCTTCGCAGGCTATGAACTCAGCATGGGTCTATGGTTCAGACTCAATGCCCAGCTCGGGCTTCTTGATATGATTCCGAATGTGGAAGAATCAGATAATGAGTCATTTCTGAAGAATACCGGTTTCGGTGTTTCTGTAGGATATAACTTCTGATTGATACCGGTCAGGTGAAGTTTCCGTTATAAAATCAATAAAGCCGTTTGCCGGGTGGCAGACGGCTTCTTTTATGCCGGAATCCGCGGCATTTTTTAAGTGACTTGACCGCTGGCTTTTTTGGTTTCCGGCCTGGCGGTTACTTAATTGACTTATCCTGGCAGGGTCAGAATCCCTTAAGCTCGATGAACACCGTGGGAACCAGCAGCAGGAACCCGAGCAGGAAGAGCATGACAATCAAAGGCAGCACCCACCTGAACCATTTCTCATACGGGATCTTCGCCACGCTCAGCACCCCGAGAAGCACCCCCGAGGTGGGAGTTATCATGTTTGTGAATCCGTCACCGAGCTGAAAGGCCACCACTGTCGCCTGCCGTGAGACGCCTATCAGATCCGAGAACTGTGACATCATCGGCATTGTCAGTGCAGCTTTTGCTGAACCGGATGGCATGAAGAGGTTTATAACGGTCTGGGTGATGTACATCATGCTCACCGATGCTATTTTCCCGGCGCCGGATATTGACTCAGAGAGCTTATACAAAAGGGTGTCAATTATATTCCCGTTCTCAAGAATTATGATTATCCCGCCTGCAAGGCCCACTATCAGGGCGGCCGACTGAATGTCCTTCACCCCGTCAAGAAACAGCTTCGTGATCCTGTTGGCGCCATATCCCATGGCAATCCCTGATGCCAGTCCCATAGCAAAAAACAGGGTGGCTATCTCCATTATGTACCATCCATACCCCATGACACCGGTAATCAGAAAAAGTATTGTAAACAGAAGCAGGTCAATAATGAAAAAATGGACAGATTTTCTCAGAGTTAACCATCCGGTTAAAAGAAATAATCCTGTCAGCACCGGCAATGCCGGTGTTTTAACCTGGTTTTCCCCGAAGGAGAGGGAAGTGACCGGGTGGAAGAAGGAGAATATTGTCATGACCGCTGCCAGGATAACAAATATTACCCATGCTGAAGGAGGGGTATGATAATCGATTTTCACCTGCTTCCCTGAGTGAAGTTCGCGCCAGTAATCGTCATCATCATGTACCGGAGACCTCCTGGGATCCTTCCTTATTTTGCGGGCATATACAAGTATATAGGCGAATCCCAGAGCGCTGATAATGACCCACATAACCAGACGGTATTCAAGTCCGGAAAAGAGCGGGATATCAGACAACCCCTGTGCTATTCCGATTGTGAACGGATTGAGAAAGGCCCCGGCAAATCCCAGTGCGGCAGCCACGAAGCACAGGGAGACTCCGACAATTGAGTCATAACCCATTGAAATCGCCATGGGTACGAAAATTATTGTGAATGCAATGGTCTCCTCGCTCATGCCGAATACGGCGCCAAAGAAGCTGAACATTGTCATTATCACGATAAAGATCAGGTTGTCAACACCGATGGCTCTGATCACGCCCCTGTTTCCCAGCCTGTCAGTGAATCGCAGCACTGACCCGATAGCCACGTCGATGGCTTTGCTCTCATTCATTATCCAGAAAGCGCCGCCGATAATCAGGATGAAGATAATTATGTCTGCCTTGTCAACGAATCCGTCAAACAGGGCAGAGAAGACCTGCCAGGTCTGGGGATTCTTTTCCGTGTAATGAAATGAGCCCGGCACCACCACGCTGCGGTCGACGCCGTTAACGTTTACCGTTTCCCGTTCGAAAGCCCCGCCGGGCACAACCCAGGTCAGCACGGCACACAGCACTACAATACCGAAGACGATAACATAGGTATGTGGAATTTTTTTGAACACCATGTATGATTTTGAGGTGCAAAATAGTAATTAACATGCTACTGACAAAGAAGAACTAAAGAGTTGCGATTGTCGAGTTGTGCGAATTACGATTACGCCGACATGACTACTGCCTGCTGCCTCTTGCCTACTGCCTACTGCCTGGCAATGACCTTCCTGACCCGCTCCCTGGTTTCGGCCGGGGTTGGGTTCAGCTCTTCTGTTGAGAAGGTTCCATGTTCAGGGTCAATACGCTCAAAGACCATCTGATAAAGCTCAAAGATGATTTCCAGGCTTAACCGGTACCTGGGCTCCATCTTCGGGCATACCTCATCCATTATTTTCAGGGTGTCAAGGCGGTAACGGTCTGCAAAGGAGAGGTATTCGCGCATCATCGCCCTGAAACCGGCTGACAGGGGAGCACCGTGAGCCATTTCGCTCATAGCGGTACGGGTGAGACCATGCCGTGCCATGGCATCATCGGCAAAGTAGCTGAGGTTGTTATGCTGGTCTTTCCGGAAATCACGTATGATATGGACGAAGTAGCTGAACATCGCGCAGGGTTCGGCAGTCCGTCGCACGTCGAAGGGAGGGTCAAGATAGATGCCGTCTTTTTCCTTCAGACCGGCCAGGTGGACAAATATTGATGCCGGCGCCACCGAAGCACCCAGTGAGTACTCAATGAACTCATCAATGGTTGCAAAACCGTCATGGGTTACGTCGTAAAGCATTGATTCCGCAAAGGCTTCAAGTGACCACAGGGGTATCCTGAATCTCTCAACCGTGTAACCAAGTTCATTGTTGAAGGGTGATTTGTTCAGCCCCCTGTCAAGCATCGCCATCCACTTCCTGATATCGGAGGTGAAGTTCTCTCTTTCATCAGTGCTTATTCCACTGTGTTCCGCCTTGTGGTTATCAATAAGATCGTCGAGCGCCCGCATGAAACGATAGCATGTGCGGGCTGCGCAGTACCTTTCATTGTCCCAGAAATTAGCTGCAATGAGGATATTGGGGTGGTCAATTATCTTTTCAAAATCGATTGACTCAAATATTGCCGTGAACTGATCTCTTGTATTCATCTGCTCGCTGTCTGGCCTGCCTTTTGTTCGTTAATAATTCTTTCAGCAACAAGTCTTGCCGACATGAGGACCATCGGTATCCCGTTTCCGGGATGGGTGCTGCCGCCGGTAAAATAGAGGTTTTTATACCGGTTGTCCCTGTTATGCGGTCTGAAGTAACCCATCTGGAAGATGTTGTGGCCAAGACTTCCGAATACTGAACCATTTGTCACATTAAGTGCTTCCTCCCAGTTCCCGGGGGTTGTGACGATTTCAAACCTGATATGTGATTCGATGTCGTCCATGCCGGCTTTCCTGAGTTTCCGGAACACAGCATTCCGTGCCTTTTCGGTCAGCCGCTTCCAGTCCTGCGGATGCTTTTGGTCAAGGTGCCCGACTCCCACAGCCACGGACAGGGTGTCATATCCTTCCGGAGCTGCCGTAGGGTCTGTGCGTACGGGAGCATGTATATAAAAGCAGGGATCATCACCCATTGATTTGTTCCTGAATATCCGGTCAAGTCCTTCGCGGTAGTTGTCTGAGAGGAAGGTGCTGTGCTGTCCCAGTTGCGGGTATTGCTTATCGAGTCCCCAGTGAAGCACAAGCGCCGAGCATGAGTATTTCATGCGGTTGATGCGGCGGGCTTTGCGTCCGGGAGGGAGGAGCTCACGGTAGACATAAGGCAGATCGGCATTGGCAATGATAACATCGGCTTTGGCCTCGCTGCCGTCGCTGAAGACGACTCCTGTGGCTTTTCTTCCTTCAACACGGATCTCTTTCACAGGTGCAGAAAAGTGGAACCTGACCCCCTTTGCCATTGCCCGTTCCATGAGTTTCGCCGCAATGGCGTACATCCCGCCTTCGGGGAACATTGATCCTTCAGTCAGTTCCGCAGCCGGGATCATAGAAAAGAGGGCAGGAGCGGTGAAGGGGTTCTGTCCTACGTAGATATTCTGGAACGTAAATGCCATGCGCAGGTGTTCTGACCTGAAGAACCGCGCCGTATAGCGGTAGTGGTTAAGATATGTCTTCAGTTTGACCAGCAGGAGTGCATTGCCGAGGTTAAAGAATTCGAAGAACCGTGTGAAATTGCGTCCGAGGAGCTTTTTGAAGGCCACGGTGTACAGGTCATATCCTGTTCTGACATAATCCTTTGCCCTGGCGAAGCTTCCCGGCTCGATACTCTCGAGCTGCTGCTCCATCCGTTTTGCATCTGTTGTGAAAGCGAGCCTGCTGCCGTCATCGAACCACAGTGTATAAATGTCGTCCAGTGGCCTGAGATTCATTTCGTCCATTGTCAGGCCGAGAGACCGCAGCACATCACGGTATACTTCCGGCATCAGGATCATTGTTGCTCCCAGGTCAAACCGGTGGCCGTCACGCACTATCTGTCCGCAACGTCCGCCAGCGGCGATGTTTTTTTCATACACATCGACCTTATATCCACGCTCCGCCAGGAATAATGACGTGGTTATGCCCCCAATCCCGGCGCCGATTACCAGCGCCGTTCCGTTACCAGCCATCAGGTATAAAATTTATCAGGAGTTTTGTTCCCGTTTCATGATGCCTGTTACGGCAATCATATAACAAATATATTAACAAACGTCCGAAAAACACCTGCAGCAGGCGGGTCAACTGCGGTAGATGGCAGGTGAATAGCGGAATTTCCACCCCCGGATTCAAATATGGAGAAACTTGGCAGCAGCCGGAAATGGCGGTCATGGCCATGATTGCAGTGCCGGTTACCACAGGTGATGGACCAGCGGCTTTACATCTTCTTCATAGATTGCCGAGATGGCTTTCAACTGCTGGTCCGTGAAGCCGGTGAATGCCATTGCGTCAAGGTTAGATCTTACCTGGTCAGGAGATGAGGCACCAGGGATGATGCAGCTCACCTCTTTGCTGATCAGGATCCACTGCAAAGCCACATGCGCCAGGGAAGTGTTCTCCGGGAAAACTTGCTTCAGCCTTTCCACCGCCCTCAGACCTGTTTCGTATGGCACCCCCGCGAATGTTTCTCCCTTGTCGAAGAACATGCCGCTGCGATTGAAGAAACGGTGATCACCGGGGGCGAAGCGGGTGTCAGGGCGGAATTTTCCTGAGAGAAGTCCGCTTGCAAGCGGGACACGAATTATCAGGCCGATGTTATTTTCGCGTGCCATGGCGAAGAATTTCTCGCGGGGACGCTGCCGGAAGATGTTATATATAATCTGGACAGTGGTGACATTGTCAAACTCTGCTGCCTTGACTGCTTCCTCCACCTTTTCAACGCTGACACCAAGGTTGAGGATCTTCCCCTCTTGTTTCAGCTTTTCAAATTCGCCGAATATCTCGGGTCTGTAGTAGACTTCCGTAGGAGGGCAGTGCAACTGGATCAGGTCAATGCAGTCGGTCCCCAGCCTCCTGAGCGAATCTTCGACATACCCCCTGAGTACTTCCGGTGTGTATCCCTTGTTGACATGTGGGTTTATCTGCCTTCCGCACTTTGTTGCAACGTGCACATTTGCACCTGACTCCCTGACTGCCCTGCCGACAGCCTTTTCGCTCTCGCCGTCTGAATACACGTCTGCCGTGTCAATAAAGTTGACACCATGGTCAATTGCTTCACGGATTATCGAGTCGGCCAGGGGATGGTTGAATTTTGAGCCCCATTTTCCACCTACCTGCCATGTCCCGAGTGAAATCTCGGATACCTCAAATCCTGTTTTTCCCAGAGTTCTGTATTTCATATGTTAAGTATGATTTTTGTAAGTCAGAAATTTAAGCTGACATTTATTTATTTCCCTTTTTCCGTGCCCGTTTCAAAAACCAATGTTCAGATTGAGCGAGGCTGTCCGGGGCCTGGGCCACGTGTATCCGTCGAGACCGCCAGAAATATCGGGTTCTCCACCCCTGTAACCGGTTATTATAAAGGCATTTTGCAGGGTTGCCTCAAGCCTGAAATTAAAATTTTTCCCCGGGATATTCCTGAATGTATGACCCAGGCTGACAAAATCGAGCCTGACAAATGATCCGTTTTCCATATGATAGTCAGAGTACGGTACCATTGAGGTAAACCCTGATTCGTAAACCAGAGATGAAATATTTCTCAGCACGCCGTTTGGTGTCATGTTTCCATAGTTGCCAAAAACACTTTCGGCGTTGTAGCACCAGTTGCCGGCGAGAGAACTGGCAGAAAAGGAAAGTTCCCAGCTACGATACCTGAATGATGACCAAATGCCGGCAGTAAACTCCGGATCAGACGAAGGGCCGGGATAGCGGTCGTCAAAATCGGGAACGCCATTTTTGTTGCAGTCTTCGTACAACCCCTGGATGGGTTTGCCTTCCCCGTCATATACCTGCTTGAGGAGGTAGAATGAATTGACAGGCATTCCTGTCCTCTGTACCTGGACTTGCGCATACGGTAAAAGCGTGACCGGTCCCGTACTGATAAAATCTATCCCGCTGCCAAGGTTTTTAATACTGTTTTTTCGGAGTGTGCAGTGGAGTGCGGCATCCCATTCGAAAGCCTTTTCAGAAACCAGGTTTGCATCGGCCCTGAATTCAATCCCTTTGTTATCAACATCACCTGCGTTAACCAGGATAGTTGAACTGAAGTTGGAGCCGGAAGAAACGATCATTTTAGTAAGCATCTGACGGTTTTTATTTATGAAACCGTTAACTGACAGATGCACACTGTTTTCAAAAAAAGCCATTCTCAATCCTGAGATAAAGTATTGTGCAGATTCCGGCCTGAGGCCAGGAGATGGAATCGTTGAGAATGAGCCTGACATAGATCCTGTTCCGGCCGAACCAAGGGTG
>DAIDJT010000030.1 GCA_027451265.1 Bacteroidales bacterium
CCGAAGTTCTTCGTTGCTGAGGTTGTTTCAAGGCTTCAGCAGCTGACAGGGCTGCCTGTCACACGAGGAGAGAATCTCTCTGATGCCACCTCTAACCTTGACCCCCTGGTTGAGGTTCATGGCATTATCAAGGCTCATGCTGTCACCATGGAGAAAATGGCCGGGGACCTACGCATGCTGGCCTCTGACCTGCACGGAAGAGGATCCATTTCGATCCCTGCCAGGCAGGCCGGGAGCTCAATAATGCCGGGCAAGATCAATCCGGTTATACCTGAGTTCGTCATAAGCTGCTCTCACAAGGTATACAGCAATGACCTGCTGGTTTCTTCACTCGCTGCTCAGGGATGCCTGGAACTGAATGCATATCTTCCGATAATTGGCCATGCATTGCTTGAAAGCCTGAAAAGCCTTATCGCGGCTGGCCGCACAATGGCTCAAAACATGCTATCAGGGCTCGTGGTTGAAGCCGGTGAGGCTGAGAAACAGGTGATGTCAAGCCCGGCTATAGCAACCTCCCTCCTTCCGTTCATAGGTTACAATAAGGCTGCCAGCCTTGCAAGGCTTATGAAGGAAGAGCAGCTGAACATATTTGAGGCCAATGAGAAGCTGGGATTTATCAATCCGGACAGGCTTGGCGAACTCCTGAGGCCTGAGAACCTCGTGCAGGGTGGCTTCCGTATGAAGGATATTGAAGAGTAAATGAAAATGGCAGCAAAGGGAAGGGATACCAAACCCCATGTAGGAATATTTGGCAGGAGGAATGTGGGCAAGAGCTCACTCATCAATGCCCTTGTGGGACAGGACACAGCAATTGTGTCTGATATTGCCGGCACTACGACGGATCCCGTTAAAAAAAGCATCGAAGTGCACGGGCTGGGGCCGCTTATCTTCATTGACACCGCCGGAATAGATGATACCGGTGAGCTAGGTGAACTTCGCATAAAAAAATCGTTGGCCTCGCTGAAGCTGATTGACCTGGCCATCCTTGTCCTTGCTGACAACCTGTTTGGTGATCATGAAGCCAGGCTGGCGAAAGAGTTTACCAGCCTTGATGTTCCGTTCGTGGTTGTACATAACAAAAGTGATCTCACTCCGGTCACAGAAGAACTTCGGAAAAAGGTCAGGGAACTGACCGGAACAGAGGTGGCTGAATACTCCGCACTAAATCCGGAAAAGTTCAATCCTGCACTGCTCAGTATGATCAGGGAGGCAATGCCTGCCTCAGCACTTAAAAGCCATGGACTGATAGGTGACCTGGTGAAACCCGGAGATATTGTACTGCTAATAACCCCTGTTGACATTGAAGCTCCCGAGGGCAGGCTCATCCTGCCGCAGGTACAGGTCATCCGTGATATTCTTGACAACGACTGCACCGCCATCGTTCTGAAGGAGAGGGAGGTTGACTCTTTTATGCGCCGGACAGGAATAAGGCCGGCTCTTGCCATCACTGACAGCCAGGTTTTCCTTAAGGCTGATGCATCGATACCTCGTGATATACCGCTCACAAGCTTCAGTATTATCCTTGCGAGACAGAAGGGTGATTTTGCCGAATACCTTCGCGGCACGCCGAAAATAGGCGGGCTGAAAGACGGAGACAGGGTGCTTCTCCTTGAGTCATGTACTCACAATGTGTCATGCGATGATATAGGCAGGGTGAAGATCCCCAGATGGCTGACGAATTTCACCGGAAAGAAACTTGAGTTTGACAATGTGGCCGGGCTCGATGATTTCCCGCGCCCGATAGAAGATTATGCCCTGGTGATTCAGTGCGGCGGCTGCATGGTCACTCACCGGCAGCTTGTCAACAGGTTGCGCGAGCCGAAGAAGCACAGCATTCCGATTACCAATTACGGAATGGCCATTGCCTATGTCCATGGCATATTCAACCGTGCCACCGAACCTTTTACAGGTAAAAAGGAAAAGGCCGGAGACCTGCTGTAATCCCCGGAAAAACTCATGGTAAAAGTAAAGGCCGGAGACATCCTGTAATCCCCGGCCCTTCTTTCAATTACGCATAACCACGTCCAGGCCAGCGGCACTCTGTAAACCGTCAGTCCTCCTCCCCGTCGCCCTTCAGGTACTTATCGAGGAACCCAAGTATCTGTGAGTAAGCTTTAATCTCATTCTCCTTTTTTACAAAACCGTGCCCTTCATCAGGGAATATCACATATTCCACCGGCACACCCGCAGCCTTTATTGCCTCAACCATCTCGTCAGACTCCACCTGCAGAACCCTCGGGTCATTGGATCCCTGGAGGATCATCACCGGGTTTTTCACATTGCCTCCGTGGAATAACGGGGAGATGTTGTAAAGCCTCACCGAGTCAGCGGTGAAAGGATCACCCATTTCCGTGTACAGAGCATCACGGAATGAAGCCCAGTAGGGAGGAATTGACTTGAGAGTGCGGAGCCAGTTGGTAACACCGAAGAGGTTTACTCCAACCTTAAATTCCCCTGGTGCCGAAGTCATGGCAGCCATTGTCATGAAGCCCCCGTAACTGCCGCCAATGATTCCGATCTTTGCCGTATCAATATAGTCCTGCGCCTGCAGCCATTTCTTACCCCAGATACAGTCTTTCAGGTCATTGTCTCCGTGGTTGCGGTCATCCATCTTGTAGAAGCTCTTGCCGTAGCCGCTGCTGCCACGGTTGTTAACTCCCAGAACAGCATAGCCATGGTTTACAAGATATTGAATGATCGGGTTATAATATGACATGGTTTGCCCGCCGGGTCCGCCATGTACCCATATCAGTGCCGGGACCTTATCCTTCTTCGTGGCGGTGACCGGCTTGTAATATATTGCCGGGATCTCCAGTCCGTCAAAAGAGGGATAACGAACCACTATTGCCTCAACAAGATCTGAGGGGTTGATCTCAGGATTGAGGTTGTCGGTAAGTTTTTTCAGGGTGGTTCCGCCAAACTCGTAGAGATACAGGTCACCGGGTGTCTTTGAAGTGCCCAGGTTAAGGAGCATATACTTCTCGCTGTCAGAGATCGACAGACCGTTGATGCTGGCACCCGGAAGCTCTGGATATTTTACGGCTTCACCTGTTGACAGGTCGGTAATTTTCAGCTGTATCCTTCCATCTTCATTTATGCCGATAATACGGTACTTCTCATTCCTGCTGAGCCAGCTTCCCGTGACATCCCAGTTTGTCTCATAGACAACCTCGCGCTTCCCCGTTGCCATATCATATCTGACGAGGTAGGCAAACTCCCGGCCTTCATCCGTGGTATAAAAGAAACCGGCATTGTCATTGGTGAACCCGGAAGCAGAGTATGCCCCCGGCTTTTCAGGTTCAGACACTTCCGCAGTTAAACCTGTAGAGAGGTTTGTGAGGAAAAGCTTCGTTTCACTTGTAGTGATTGCTTTTACTGCGGCAATTATGGATCTGTCCCTTGTGGCCCCGGCATAGTCAAGCCCTTCCCTGTTCTCCCATATCATTTCTTCCTTCCATTCACCAACGTTCATTTTATAAAGATCAAAGAACTGCGGATCACGCTTGTTGGAGATGAAGTACATAATCTTTTTGTCAGTGCTGAAGCCGTTAAATGATGCCTTGACGGCGTCTCCGGGAGTCAGGTCCGCTGAACTGCCGTCTTCACTGAGAAGATAGATGTGACTATTTTCATTCCCGCCCTTGTCGGCAGAGTAAAGAACCTGACCTGTCCCCTCTACATACCCCAGGGCGAAAAATGATTCCGTAGCAGAATTTGTGACCTGCCTTTTGGATGCATCGGCAAGATTGATCTCAAAAACATTGTATATTCCTGTTTCATTGCTAGATACAAGGATCTTAGCCTCATCCGGCGAAAAGTCGGAGAAACTGATTGCTACGTTCCGGTAGAACTGATCAATGGTGTACTGTTTCACCTCTTTCTTCCCGGCGCAGGAAGCGAGTAACAGAATAGCAGCAAATACCATGAATTTTTTCATAGTGGTGTTTTATTAGGATTAATGTCTTAAAGACGCAAAAAGTTCACGGCTGCTGCGCGCAGCCTGCTTTTCAGAACGCAGAAACAAATCCTGCACTCAGCTTACCATACGGGTTGCCG
Source organism: Bacteroidales bacterium (assembly GCA_027451265.1). GTDB lineage: Bacteria > Bacteroidota > Bacteroidia > Bacteroidales > VadinHA17 > SR-FBR-E99. Next base: position 4,057 of record DAIDJT010000030.1, read on the forward strand.
CTGAAGATCCGGGTGTACTCGGTCACAAGCCTCACGTTCCGCCTCAGAAGATACCCGGCATGAATGGTCCCTGACTGGTATTTGAGCTCATCAAGGTCCGAGTCAACCCAGTTGACAAGGCCGGCAAAATACCATTTGCTCATATCACCTTTGGGTGCATAGATAAGCTCTGCAAAACCTCCCTGGGTTTTTACATCTGTCAGATGAGACTCACCCCCGGCATTGAACACCTCAGAATCGGTCCTCCAGACATACTGCGCATTCAGTATCAGTTTCCCGTCAATATCAACCGACAGGTCGGGACCGTACATTTTCATCTCACTGAGATACGGATCTGGGGCATTGTCACTTATCACCTCTCTGCCGGTGTAACCGAAGAAGCCCAGTGACACACTTTTGCCAATGTCCTGTTTTATCCTCAGCATGAAATTCTTGTACTTGTCCTTGTCAAAGAGGTATCCCTCACCTGCTGCTCCTATCCCGCAGCCGTTGATTATCTCTCCGACTATCGTCGTGCCGGTTGAAAATCCCTTGTCGAACATTATTCCCCTGTCATATTTAAGGTTAACGGAAGAGTTGGCAGGTTTGACGGCATAGATCTGGTACGGTTCCAGGGTAAGCCTCAGCTCCCCTTTGAACAGCGGATCAGAGGTCTGGAACTGGCCGACAAAAAAGTTTATGCCTGAATTGAGCATATTGGAATACATCAGGAACGCATCCTCAAGCCCTGCTATCTCACCGCGCTCATTCATCAGGAAATAAAAGTAATACGACAGTTTGTCGGAAAGCTCACCTCCTGAGAGGATCTTCACCACAAAAGGCGATCCGAAATCAACTGTTCCGGCGTCATTGAAGTTAAACGTGGCAAATCCGTCAATCCTTATTGCCAGCGGTAGCTCCCTGAAGAGGGAAAGCCTGTCATCACCGGTCTGGATGAAATACCTTGGTGACTCATAATCTGTCATCCTGAAGCCGGCGCCGGCATACTCATCTCCGAAAGGCTTGAGCATCGGGGCTCCGGGCGAGTGGCACACCTGGCAGCTTATCTGGTACTTGCGGGCAAAAGCAGGTATGGCCGATAGCTGTCCGGCGGGAAACAGCATAATGATCATCGCAGTCATTATGGCTGCCCTTCCAACGAAAGAAGTTTTCATATAAATATCTTTAGGTTTGGTTATCAGGGTTGTATCTCAACTTTGGTTGAATGCTCATTGACGGCAATGATCTCTGACTCGTCTGACGGGACTTTAAGGTAATCAGCCACAGGTTTTACCAGGAGCTGATAGTTCAGTACCGCTTTAACCGTCATCTCACCGGGAGCGGCATCATACGGTACTTTAAAGGTGAATGTCTCCACCTTGGTTTCCCGGGGGCCTATACGGTAATCAACACCCTGTGAAAAGGTGTTCCATTGCATAATGGTCATATTCCCCTGCTCATCAAAATAGGGCTTCCTGAATATCCTGTTTCCGTAGGGGATTCCGTCACGCTGTATTCCCTTGAAATCTGTCAGTTTCAATGGTATGGCCAGATCCTGGTATGCGAGGTAATCACCTGAAATTGTATATTGTTCACCTTCGAATCCCTTCTTGTCAACGTTCAGGTGAAACGTCTTGCCCTTTGCGTCAGTGGCCTCCACATCGAGCCATGCAATGCGGTCTTCCACTGACCCTGTCGGGAATTTGTGACCGGTCTTCTGGTTGAACAGTGCCACGGTAAAGACTATGTTTTCACCTGGCTCCGCAAGGCGGACGTCAGGCTGTATGCGCAGCTCAATGGTTCCCCTTACCTTTCCCGGGTCATGTGCACCATGGAAAAGGTGAAGACGGGCGTCCTCGCGCTCCTTGCCCATCAGAGCCAGAACGAACGGACCCTTCGGCATATGGCAGTCCTGGCACCGCACACCCTCTTTGGCGTATGGCCCCTCCTTCCATTCAAGCTGGGTACTTTTAACCCAGATACCGTAAGGATTCTTCTCGTTATGGCAGTTGCCGCAGAACTCCGTCGTACGGAAGAAGTCATTCTGAACGATGTTGTGTGCAGGCGACTGTATTTCAGGTTCCCGTCCGGCGTATTTTGTCCGGCCGGGCTGAATGTAATAACTGAAGTTGAACGGCGGATCAGACTGGGCCTTCTGCGTCAGATGACATACTTCGCATGAGACAGACTCGTTGGCCATGCTCTTTTCCGACGGCCGGGGCGGAGGAAAGACGCCTATCATGTAACCCATCGGTGTATGACACCCGTTGCAGCCGTTAACAGGATCCTTCAGTGCAGGATTTACCTCAGCATGCGGCACAGCCAGGTTAAAATACTCGATCTCGTCCCAGTGATGGGTATAGGCCTGGGACATCATCGCCTGAGACCATTGCTCATAAATTCCAGGATGACAGGACCGGCACTTCAGAGCCGGCTCAAAATCCTTGTACTGGTACTTCCCCTTAAGGTCCTCCTGGGGGAACGACTTTAAAAAGGTGAAAGCCGTCAGCGTGAACAGGATGGCGGCAGAAACAGCCCCCATCGCGATTACTGGATTTATTCTTGTTTTCATAGGTCTTGAAATTGAACCTAAAATTTATAAATAAATTCAATACAACAGGTCTGATAGTGACTAATAATTAGTAAAAAAAGTAGTACCCTGCCGGCCGTCACTTGGCCGTTTAATTTCTTTTCATATATTTGGTGCTGTATATCTGCATCATGGCATACAGCTGGACACTGGAATACAAGATCAAAATCAACCGCTCCGGGTTGTACTGATTGCACCCTGCAGGGCGTGCACCGAGGTGGCATCGCCCGTCTGACATTTTTCAAAATTCCAGTAAAAACCAATTCTTGAAATATTAAAATATAATATCCATGGATACATTAATCATTACCGGATCAGGACTTACAGTCAATGACGTTGTGAATGTTGCCCGCCACGGGCAGAAGGTGGAGCTTCACCCCGATGCGCGCAAGAGGATTCTTGAATGCCGCGCCATGCTTGAGAAAAAGATCGTGGCCCACGAGATTATGTACGGAGTGAATACCGGCATCGGAGAATTCTCCGAGATGGTACTCAATGATGACCAGATCAAGGATTTCCAGAAATATCTTGTTTATAACCACGCTGCAGGTATCGGTGATCCTGCATCCGCTGAAATCGTCCGCGGTGCAATGCTCGGTCGTATAAACGTGCATGCCCACGGCAACTCAGGCTGCCGCCTGGAAATCACTGAGGCTTATGTTGAGATGCTCAATAAGGGAGTGACACCCTATGCATGCCAGAAAGGTTCGGTAGGCGCCTGCGGCGACCTGGCTCCCATGTCACAGATAGCCCTGCTGCTGATGGGCGAAGGCAAGGCTTACTACAAGGGCGAATTGCTTCCAGGCGCCGAGGCCATGAAGAGAGCCGGCATCACTGTACCCGGACTGCAGGCACGCGACGGGCTGGCAGCCATCAATGGCTCTAACATGCTGACCGCGATGAGCGCCATCTGGCTTGTTGACGCAAATAACTGGCTCAAGCAGGCTGAGATAGCCGCTGCAATGTCGCTCGAGGCCCTAAAGGCCAACATGAAACCGTATGCTCCCCTGCTGCACGAGGCCCGTGGCTTCAAAGGTGCCATCCGCAGCGCCAACGCCATAAACAAATGCGTTTCCGGCGGTGACCTCAAGGAAGGACGGGTAAAATCAAAGGTACAGGATGCATATTCCATGAGATCAACCCCGCAGGTCATAGGTGCGGCACATGATATGCTCACATATGCCCGCAGCCAGGTAGAGATTGAACTGAACGGTGTGGGTGACAACCCGATATTCTTCCCGGAGAAAAACCTGCAGCTCTCAGGCGCCAACTTCCAGGGTTCGCCGGTGGCCGTACCGATGGATATGGCAGGCGCATGCGTTACAATGGTTTCTGTCATGTCAGAACGGAGGATGAACCGCCTCAACAACCCGGCTCTCAGTGTTGGCCTTCCTGACTTCCTCACCAAGGGCGCAGGCATGTTCTCAGGGCTGATGCTCAGCCAGTACACAGCTGACATGCTCATCGTTGAACAGCGCATTCTCTCAATGCCGGCTTCCATCCAGTCAATACCCGCTGCCGCTGACCAGGAAGATTTCGTCTCAATGGGTATGAATACCGCCATAAAGAACAACCAGATACTCGACAATGCTTACGGAATTCTCGGTATAGAGTACATGGCAGCAGCACAGGCACTTGATTTCAGGAAGAGCGAGTACAGCTTCGGCACCGGCGTGCAGAAAGCAAAGGATGTGATCCGCAAACATGTGGAGTTCCTCGATATTGACCGTCCGCTCTATGCCGACCATACAACCATGAAGGAGCTCGTGAAATCATGCGAGATCCTGAATGAGGTGGAGAAGACAGTTGGCAGTCTGGAATAGGCTGTGCTAAAAGGCAGCAGGCAATAGGCAATAGGCAAAAGTGGGGTACCCTGCAGGGGTTATTGTATTGTATATCCCCTTTCAACTTCTTTGGAGCAATATTTGTTTATTATCACGGTTGTATACCTTAGGATATAAACACAGCCCCTCATGAAGAAGTACCTTATTCTGCCATTGTTAACCGCAGCCCTCGCGTCATGCGCAACGCAGGAGTTATATCTTAACGTCACGCAGCCCGCACCGGTGACAATAGCACCGGAAATAAAAACTGTCGGGATCATTGACCGCTCCACTCCCACCGACCAGACCAGGTCACTTGACAACCTCGACAAGCTGCTCTCACTTGAAGGAGCAGATCTTGATTCAATCGGAACACTCGAGGCAATCAGGGGGGTCACCGAAGAGCTAACCGCCAACGACCGTTTCAATGAGGTCAGATTGCTCAGCGGCATGCAGTTTAAAACCAGCAGCCTCGGGGGAATGCCGGCACCGCTTACCTGGGAACAGGTAGAGGGAATCTGCAACGAGAGCGGCACACAGGCTCTCTTCTCACTTGAACTGTATGACACTGACACAAGGGTAAACTACGCCACCGAGCCGACAAAGATCAAGACTCCCCTGGGCGAAATCCCGGCACTGCTCCATAAAGCTTCAATGGAGACCCTGGTGAAAACAGGATGGCGGATATATTCCCCGTCTGACCGCTCCATACTCGATGAATACATAGTTGCAGAATCTGTTGTCTTCGGCGGCCAGGGAGTCAACCCCGTTGCCGCAGTGGCCGGGATGGTCAACCGTAAGCAGGCAGTAAAGGAAGTGAGCCGCAAGGCAGGCAACATTTATGCCATCCGCCTGATACCCTACAGGCTCAGGGTCACAAGAGACTATTTCGTCAAGGGTACTGACAACTTCAAGATTGCCAAAAGGCGGGCCCAGATGGGAAAATGGGATGATGCAGCTGAACTGTGGCAGATTGAGACCACAAACCCGAAAATGAAGGTAGCCGGCAGAGCCCATTATAATATGGCCATTATCAGCGAGATAAACGGCGATCTTGATGCTGCAACGGCATGGGCTCAGAAATCATACTCAGATTACCGCAACAAGCTTGGTCTGCGCTACGCCAGGATCCTGGAAAACAGGAAATACAACGAAGAAGTTCTGAAATACCAGGAACAGAGGTAAAGAATACCTTTTCCCCTTCGTTCATCCCAGAGAATTGCAGTCATTATTTCTAACTTTATGGCTGCAACTACTGATATTATGACACGCACTCTCGTTACCTCACTTATCATGGGCCTGACAACTCTCATTTCCACAGGGCAGGATAAGGACCTGCTGAAATATGTCAACCCCTTCATCGGTACAGACAGGATGGGCCATACCTACCCGGGAGCCACCGTTCCCTTCGGGATGGTGCAGCTCTCGCCGGATACTGACACTCTGCCCTATGAGGTTGACGGACGGTACAACGGGGATGTATATAAATACTGTGCCGGATACCAGTATGCTGACCGGACCATCGTCGGATTCTCCCATACGCATTTCAGCGGAACGGGTCATTCTGACCTGGGTGACATTCTTCTGATGCCAACCACCGGGCCGCTGCAGATGAATCCGGGCACGGCTGATGCCCCGGAAAATGGATACCGTTCACGCTTTTCGCACAGTGCCGAAAAGGCTTCGCCAGGGTATTATTCCGTACTGCTGGAGGATAATGACATCCTTGCAGAGCTTACGGCAACCGTTCGCACCGGAGTGCACCGCTATACTTTCAACAAGGGCGGCGATGCACATGTCATCCTTGACATGGTCCATGGTATATATAATGACGCCGGCAAGAACGTATGGACTTTCATCCGTGTTGAAAATGACACGCTTGTGACCGGTTTCAGGCAGACCAGCGGCTGGGCACGTACAAGATCGCTCTTCTTTGCCATTGCCTTCTCAAAGCCGATAGAGTCATACGGCTTCCGCGACGACTCTCCGGCAAGAGTCTACCGTGGCTTCTGGCGCAGGTTTGACCAGGGCAACAATTTCCCTGAGGCGGCCGGCCGCAATATCAGGGGTCATTTTGACTTCACTGCCAAACCTGGTGAACAGCTCATTGTAAGGGTCGCAATATCTCCGGTCAGCACGGCCGGGGCCCTCGCTAACCTGGTGGCCGAAGCACCGCAGGCAGACTTTGACGCAGTGATGGAACGTGCTGAGGAAATGTGGAGGGCCGAGCTTCAGAAGATTAAAGTTACCATGATGGACGAAAGCCGGATGACAAGCTTTTATACCTCACTCTACCACACATTTCTCTCTCCCACAGTATATATGGATGCCGACGGCAGCTACAGGGGCCTCGACCAGAATATCCACCGGGCAGACGGATTCACCAATTATACAACCTTCTCACTTTGGGACACATACCGGGCTCTTCATCCTCTCTTTACCATCGTGCAGCAGCAGCGAACCGCCGACATGATCAACTCCATGCTGGCTCACTATGACCAGAGCGTCCATCATATGCTTCCGGTCTGGTCACACCATGCGAACGAAAACTGGTGCATGATCGGATACCACGCCGTACCTGTCATTGCCGATGCCATAGTCAAAAAGATCGCCGGTTTTGACTATGCAAGGGCTGCGGAGGCATGCATAACATCCGCCCGCAACGGATGGTATGACGGCCTCGATGATTACATGAAACTTGGCTATGTTCCTGATGAGCGGACAGGATCATCAGTATCCGTTACGCTTGAATATGCTTATGACGACTGGTGCATCGCACAGGCTGTCAGCAAATTGCCGGACTACACGCCGGCGGCACTGCATGAACCGGCAAGTGACGGTGCATCAGGGGAACGGCTTTCCCGGCCTTCCGTAGCGGACAATTCCGGGAAAACACTTAACCGCTCTGACAGTAATCTGTATAATAGTCCTTATGACGAATTTTTCAACCGGTCACGTAATTTCCTGAATGTCTGGGACCCGTCAAAAGGCTTCATGCGACCCCGGAAGAGAGACGGAATCTTCAGGGAAAACTTCGATGTGCTGAGCACCCACGGCCAGGGTTTCATTGAAGGAAATGCATGGAATTACAGCCTTTACGTGCCGCAAGATCCTGCTGAGCTGATCAGGCTGCATGGCGGCAGCAAGAGATTCACGCAGCACCTTGACTCCCTCTTCACAATGTATCTCCCTGACAGCTTCTTCGCAGAAACCGAGGATATTACCCGCGAAGGCATTATAGGCAATTATGTCCACGGGAATGAACCCTCGCACCATGTGCCTTATCTCTACAATTACGCCGGCGCCCCGCGAAAGACCCAGTACTGGGTGAGACATATCATGGACACCAAATACCTTCCGGCTCCTGACGGTCTGAGCGGTAACGACGATTGCGGGCAGATGAGCGCGTGGTATGTATTCAGCGCCATGGGTTTTTACCCTGTGGCACCCGGGTCAGACAGGTATGACCTGGGCAGTCCGCTGGTTAAAGAGGCTACCATAACCCTTGAGAACGGGAAAACATTTAAGGTGACTGCGTTGAACCAGGGGCCGCAAAACATTTATGTCAGAAAAACCGAACTCAACGGAAAGAAGCTTGACCGGCCCTGGATCACTCATGATGAGATAATGCAGGGCGGCAGCCTTGTGTTTTACATGGGCAGGTAGTGCGTCACGGTCCTGGGAGACGGCAAAAGTGCCATTCAGGGAATCGCCGTGTGTGAATATGACCCCGGGCAGGCTATGAGTGCTTAACGCCTCGCGGAGATTGTCCGGGAAGATTGTTCCCTGCTGCCATCCTGCCTATTTCTTCAGCACTGGTTTGATCCAGTCAGCAGGCAACCCTCCGAATCGTGATTCACCATCGCCGCTCTCAACTGCCAGTTCCAGCTCCTTAACTCCTGCCACGGGAACGTCAAAACCAGCCGTCGGGTCATCAGGTCCCATTGCGGCGCTGCGCCACAGCTCCTTTCCGTCACCCATGACCAAGAAGACTACTGTCTGACCGGGCCTCTGCCTGCGGATATTGTCGTCTACTGACACGGCCCCGCTCAGGCTGGTAAAGACACCCCCCAGGTTATACTTCCTGACCGAGCCCCCTGACATGCCGAAGCTGTCAGGATAACGCTTCCCGTCAATAATGACAGGCCATGAAAACCATGACACGGGACCGGTCCAGCTTAAATCAGAAAGAGAAACCTCGGCCGGCAGTAACTGTGAGATGGTGAAGGAGACGTCGTATTTCCTGGTATCATTCGCATTACGCTGATTGATGGTTCCGTCACTCCAAACGGTGCGGACATCAACGGAATATTCCTTCTGCGGGTCAAGGTTGTTTATTACATAGAATGAATTTGGAGTATATCCGAGAAGGTTCCCGTCAAGGTAAACCTGGTACCCGGCATTAAGATAGTACTGTGACCTCCATGATACCCTGACTGCGTTCAGGCCTTCCGGCTCAACGCTGACGCCATCCGGTTGCCTGACGGTATAGCTGTATGCATAGTCAGGCTCAAAGGTGACGTTCCAGGAGATGTTGCCTGAAACAGGTGCTGTGAATGATACCTCTGCCCATCCCTGGTGGGAAGTTGCAGATACCTCAAGTTTCTTCTTCCCGGCAACGGCCGCAACACTCTTCACCCTGTAATAACTGCCCCGGGGATATGCAAAGTGCATTTTATACTCATTGCCGGCAGGCAATGTACTGACGCCGCTGATGACTGTGCCCTGGTCATCTGAATGCAGTTCCCTCAGATCCACCCATCCCTGGGTAATGTGCCTGCTGGTACTCACCAGCTGAATCTTCCCGTTGTCGGGAACGAGGGTCACCACGCGTACGCTGGCAGGCATTATCTCAATAGCGGCACCTGCTTCCCATGCTCCCATATATTCACTGTTCCAGTAATCGAAGACATGAACCGGAGCATCTGTCTCAATGCCAAGTTCCTTCCAGTTAAGGTTAAGGGTGACCGGTTTTGAAGCATCGAAGTTAAAGAGACCGGCAACATCATACTGACGGCCGAGGTGATTAACCTTCAGATCCCAGATGCGCTTGCGTTCTCCTGCCGGGAAGAGGTCAAGCGGCCTGATGTCAACGGCCGGATATACCTTGCGCATCATATCCACCCTTTCTGCCGACAGGTCAGTAAGCCTGTCAGATGACATCAGCGCCTGGCCCGTAAGACCCTGGAGGGTCGCCCACACCCTTGCCTGCTCAACGGTGAGCGGCTGACGCAGCAGCATGACGTCAGGGTCAGTGTACCATACTATATTGTGCTGCCAGTAACTCTCAAGGGTAGGATCAAGCGCAGTGAAAAAGCCGTCCCAGCCCAGGACGACGTCGCCGCCGGTACGTGAACCATCCATAATTCCGGCTCCTTCAACCGGAAGACCCCAGCATCCGAGGAGATAACTCTTCTCCCCTATCTCATCCCTGATGATGTCAAGGGTTGACCTGTATAGAGAGTCGGCTGCACCGCCCGGCACAGCCATGAATTCGGAATTTTTGGCATATTCTTCAACCACGATCGGCTGTCCGTCAATCTTGAAATAATCGTAACCCCAGCCGTGCATTGTGGCAAAGAGGTCATGGAAATATTTTTTGCCTGCTTCCGAGGTGGGATCCAGCAGCCAGTCACCTTCCCATGTTTTTGAGGGTGAGGTACCGTCAGGCTTAAGGATGAAGACCCCGGGATTGTTTTTAACCATCTCTGCATTTGACTGTCCGTGAGGAGCTATCCAGATACCCGGCACCAGCCCCTTCGATTTTATATATGAAGCCAGGTCAGCCATCCCGCCGGAGAAATTCGGATCAAACCCTGTCCAGTCACGCGACCCCTTCCTGCCTGCGGCCGAAAGCGACTGCCAGCCATCATCAATCTGCACATACTTTGCACCGTATGACTTAAGGTTTTCTGCTATCCAGTCGGCGTTAAGCCTTACTTCCTGGTCAGTGATATGCTGGTAATAGTAGTACCATGTGCATAGTCCTGACGGCGGCAGGGGAAAAATATCCTTGGCTATCGGTTTGTAGAATTAGAT
>DAIDJT010000031.1 GCA_027451265.1 Bacteroidales bacterium
TGCACCTGGCAACGGTGGCTTCCAGTTAAAGGTGGAGTATTTCGGCAGACCAAGCTACCACACATGGCTCATGGGACAGGAGTGCTCCGCATCAAATCTGAGCGGGTTCGTCCAGGATGAAAAATTCAAGGAGAAGATCAACCAGAAATATCATATTGCAATCTGGGTTCAGAAGACCAGGATCAGGGTTTACCAGAACGAAAACAAGATAATTGACCTGCCGAGAGCATTCCCGACTGGTTGCGTAAAACCTGACAGGATACGCTTTGAGTACGGTGCTGCAATGATAAGTAATTTTCGTGTCGCCGTCGGTGCTCCTGACATGCGCAGCAAGCTGATCACCGAGGGCAAGCTGATCACATATGGTATCTATTTCGACGTTAATAAGGATGTAGTCAAACCTGAATCATACGGGACTCTCAAGGAGATTGCCACAGTGCTCCAGGAAAATCCTGATGTGAAGGTGAAGATAGTCGGGCACACCGACTCCGACGGTGCTGATGCATCCAACCTTGATCTGTCAAAGAGGCGAGGTGCCTCCGTGAAGAACGAGCTGGTCAAGAGCTTCGGCATAGAAGCCTCAAGGCTTGAGTCAGACGGCATGGGCGAAAGCCAGCCTGTTGCGCCCAATGATACGCCGGCCAACAAGGCTCTGAACAGAAGGGTTGAATTCATCAAGCTCTGACAGGGGCTGTCCCCCCCTGCCGGGTTATTGCCGGCCCTCGCAAGCCGGAACTGAAAAAGTAATTTTTTCAACCATAATAACGTACTGTTATGAAAGCTATGATCCCCACAGTGATGATAGCTCTTCTGTCCCTAATTCCTTTGAGTTCAGCGGGAGAGATACTATCGCGGGATGGCGGAGAGGCATTTATTTTCCTTTCCCCACAGCAACCGTGTTCGGCTACCGGCCTGAAAGCCTCCTCGGTAAAGGAGACAAAAGCCAACCTGAGTTTCTCAGTTAAAGGCACACAGGTTACCGGTTTCGGCGTCTGCTTCGGTAAAACCCAGTCTCCTTCTCTGAGAGATGCCACAGTACAAAGAACATATACAGGTGACGCCAGGGACATCACGATGGGTGTCTCATTCAAGGAATACGTCACGGACCTTGAAAAGGCAACAACCTACTACGCACGCGCATATATAGTTGATAGCGGAGGGAAGGTGTACTACAGCGATGAGGTCAGTTTCACAACAGAAAAAGAGGAGGATTTTTCAAATATCCTGAATGGTCCCAGGACCGAATATTATCCCAATGGCATGGTTTCTAAAAGGTACACTTTAAAGGATGGTGTACCTGACGGATCTTACAAATTTTACAGTGATTCGGGAAAAATTGTTTCTGACCAGTATCTGGTTGACGGTGTTCCCAACGGGATTACCCGGACATTTTACAGTAATGGCAATGTCAGGTCTGAGATGCAGTATGTTGATGGCCTCCCCAGCGGGGAAAGCAAGGAATTCTATCCGAACGGGAACATTAAAAGCGAAAGCATGACCAGCGGAGAGATGGACAGGCTAAGTGTCCAGAGTAAGCAGTATTATGAGGAAGGGGGCCTGAAAAGCGAATCGATAATGTCAATGGGGGAATTCGTTTTTGCTATCACCTACGATAAGGAGGGGAGGGTCACTTCGGAGCAGAAACCCGGCACAATAATAAGTTACTGGTATGACAGGGACGGTTCAAAGCATTCAAGTATAAACGGAGAGAAGTGCCAGTGCGCAAAGTGCAACAAATAAGCCATTTAAAGCATGAACCCGGAAGTATTGCAGCCCGCTTTCATCTTTAACATGACACAGTCTGGCATAAAATATTTTCTTATCAAACCCCATATGAAAAAGGTATTCATTCTGACTGCAGTATTCCTGTTCAGCCTGCAGCTTTTTTCACAAAACAAGCCGGGGAAAGCGCCAACATCGGTGCCTCCGGGATTCAGCATTGAACAGATCAAGAAAATGCTTCCACCGGGAGTAACGCTGCCTCCTGAAGCTTTAAAGGCCATGCAACAGGCCGCGATGCAGGCAGAGCAGGAAGGTGATGAAACCGGGGCAGAGGAAGAGGTTAAAGAGGCACAGGGCTATACACCTGAGACCCTGGTTCCCATCCCTCCGGCCCCACAGTACACTTATAATCCGGAACCTTCAGGATCTGTTGATTATTCACCGTTCGGATCAGGGCGTGATGAGGGTCAAAGGAGGTTGGCCCTGATTGCAGTTGAAAATGAGCTTAATGCCAAACCCCTTCTGCTGCCTGACCCTAACAGCGTTCCATCCGGGAAGTACATGCTCGGAATGGCATCAGAGATGAACAGGATTTCAAGGCAGAAGTTTCTGCCGGCTGACCTTACTGACTATACGGCAATCGTCAACTGGGTGCCACAGTTCGACGGGAAGAACCTGAACAAAACAAGGGCAAGGGAGCTTTCCCTGGCAGTTGCCCTGGCAACAAACAACTTCCCGAGACCTTATTATAATACGGCTTTGGCCGCGGCAGTATTCGCGCTTGATCCTGAATCACCCGTTGCTGCAGCAAACATGGGTTCGGCAATAGTATCGGGCGGTGAGATGATCTGTGAGAAAAATCCATCAACTGCAGCCCTGGCTCCCTATCGCCGTGATGCTGAGTCAGCTTTCCTGTACGCCATCCAAAAGTCAATGAAGGATGACCAATGGAGTGAAGAGAGCCTGACCCCCGTGATAAACCTCGGTAACCTTTGCATAGATATGGGGCGGCTGGAGGAGGCCAGATCACTGTTCATGGTTGCCCGCAAGATCATGCCGGAGTCCTGGGACGCTGCCCTGGGGCTGGCTGCTTATTTTATTGCTCTGAATCAGAAGGACAAGGCCCTTGCCATCCTCGAGGATGACAATCTGGACAAGCCTCTGGGACCCGGATTGCCGATCAAGGCCAAGAAGAGTCTTGAGAAGAGCGAAGAGTATGCTGACCTTCCCGTTGAGGCACCCGAGGTAAAGTTTGAGAAAGGGATAGAGATCATGACTTCCGAACCTGTGATGACATCTGCAGATTTCATATCCCAGCTTGACCAGAGTGAACGTAACAAGATGAGGTATTTCATAGAGCACCTGCCGGTTCAGGGAAGCTATAAAGCACCTTCAATCAAAAAACTGACGCAGTATTCAACCCTGCAGGTGATGAGTGGACCACAGGGAATAAGCGCTCTGAATGATTTCTCCGAGATGCTGGGGGTCTTCTCTCTCGGATCATTCGCATCAACAACCAACGAGCAGCTCGACTGGCTGGCAGGGATGGGCCTGAAGATCGATCCGGGAGTGGACATGAACGATGTGGCAAAGAATCCGCAGAAGTACATGAACCAGGATCTGGACCCTGATGTGAAAGTCAGCGGCATGGAGGAATTTGAAGCAAAGATAAAGCAGATGGGAATGGATGCCAATAAGGCCAAGCTAGACCTGGCAACCGGTGATGTTTCTTCAACAATAGCCATTGCCGGGAAAATAGACCCGATGCACCTGATACTTCAGATGGATCCCAATGACTATGCTGACCCTATGAATGTTGCAATGCAAAAGATGAACTACACTGTATATCAGCGCAAGGACCACCTCTACAAAGGTTACCTGTATAAACTGAACAAGAAGACATATGACCAGGTTACCGAGATTATTACCCAGTGCAACCGCAAGATGGAGGAGCTGGCAAAGGTGCAGGAGGCTGAACTGAAGGAAGTTGAGGAAAGGAGGAAGGCTGCAGAGGCGCAGGCACTGGCAGGGGGAGGCTCATTCCAGAATGCGGAATGGGATTTAATTGAACACAATATTCATGTAAAATTCTTTCATGCTGCGAACAATATCCAGGAGACTGGATTCGGCTCAGCTACCAATGTAGTGGTGACCACCTACATGCAGCGGTTTAAGCCAAATGTGGAAGCATATTACTATGATGTTTTCCGGCATATCGCGATGATTTCGGATCCGGAAGTAAGACAAAAGAAAGACGCTGACCTCCGTAACTCAATCAACCAGGCCGTAACCTGGTACCTCAACACTGTTTTTGTAGCCCATAGCTATTTCAAATATAACGATGACTGGGACTGCGGCTGCAGTCTTGAAGAGCTCCTTGCTGCCCGGGAGGCTGAAGAAAAAGCCATGGAGGAGGAGGAAAATGCACGTATTGCGCGCAACAAGGCTGCAAAGGCAGTTTTTGACTCTGGAGAAATCCCCGAATCATCACCCCTTTTCAAGAAACTCGACTCATATGTTGATGAATATCAGCTTGGTCTGATTAAGGTTCGGGCATCCTGTGCACGAACAACAGTTGAGGTTAACACTGAATGGCTCTCAAAGGCGTTCAACCTCCCGGCAAGCTTCACCTACAAGAGTACAACAAGTGAGTTTACCGGGGCTTCCACCAGCACCGCAGGACTCAAGGTAGGAATCGAAAAGAAAGTGGGTGAAGCCAACGTCAATGCAAACCTGAACCTTGCCGTGTCAGTCTCTTCGGATGGAAATGGTGTGGTGAAGGATTATTCAGTCACCGGTGGTGCAAGCGCCGGTGTCAGTGTCAAAGGCTACAGCGTGTCAGGTGGCAGCCAGGTAACTATCAGTGGTAATCAGAACGGCGTTCAGGATTATTCGGTCACCGCCAATGTAAACTCATCTGTGAAATACGGGCAGACAACAGTCTCGGGAGGATCGTCTGTTACTGTCGGTTCAAAAGGGGTGGATTCCGATTTCTCTTCAAAGGTAACACAGGATTTCAAGAACGGGGTGGGCACCGATGGAAGCGCTTCCTTTGAGGCTTCGACTAAGAGAGGTTGCTCGGTCTCTGGCAAAGTCAACCAGACAATCAACCCCGCAGGGGCTCAAGTCCAGAAAAGTGATGTTGACAAGGTAAAAAAGGAATCAGGGTTACAACTGAATACAGATTTCTACAAGAAGGAACTCTGGTCAGGAAAATTTGAACTTAAAAGCAAATGATACATATTAATATGAGTAACAAACACTTTGCCCTGGTTTTTATGTTCTGTCTTGTACTGCCCTTGCAGGCACAACAGGAAGATCTTTCCCAGAGACCGGGCACATTCGAGACACTGAGCCGCACTGACTACGCCTCGCAGGAATGCGGGTTCACAAAGGCTGACATGACTGCCAACTTTGAAAGGGTAAAAGAGATTATTGCCGTTGTCAGGCAGAACCCTGTTCTGAGTGACATAAAGGGTTTTGCCGGCCGGGCCAGGCTCCATACGATGTCAATGACCTGCAAAAGGGAGGTATGGTACGGTGTGCCGGTAAGGATTGCCTTTGAGATATGCACCTTCTTCTACAACAAGGAGGGCAAGGTAGTCTACAACACAATCGAGCCCCCTTCATGGTCACTTTACACGAATGATTTTATACCGGGTTGGTCAGGCGGCTTCGATGCGGCCCATTCTTATTTCACAATACCGCTCAGGAAAAAGACCGTGGAGCCGGGTATCGATGTGTATGACGGTGAATGCTGGGTGCTGTACAACCCTGACCGTCCTCCCTACTGGGTTCCGGTAACGGTGGAGGAAGCCTTTAAGGCTGCCAGGGAGTTCGCTGCCAGGGAGACGGATGAGTACGCTGCAAAATTAAACAAGCAGTTTCTTGACGCCGAATGGGCAGCATTTTCCGAAGAAGACCTCAAGAAACCGGCATTCCTCGGCGGGGGATTGTCACGCGTGTCAGCTTCACCGGGTTATGACGGACAGGACAGCATCTTCCCTCAGATAATGAAGGTAAATCCGGCCTATCCTGACCGGACCCTCCCCCGTTCAGCCATCCAGTTCATATGGTTCAGCTCTGTACAAAACAAACAGTACATGAAAAAACAGCTTGATGAATGCAGGGAGTACCTGAAGCAGCAACGTTCAAGCGGATGTGACCTTGCAAGGTTTGAACTCTCATTCGGAATGACCGATATTCAAAACCTCGCAGAAGAGATAGGCAAATAGACCTGAAATTCAAACAAAATGAATTTTTAAACAGGTTATCACCTATGCAAAGGACTTTCATCATCCAACATGCGACTACAATGAGAAAGTGGCTCTTTTTATTATTCCCGCTCATACTCTTCACAGGAGTTCTCTCTGCCCAGGAACAAACCCTGTTGCAGGACAAACCCGGCACATTCATATTGCAAAAAGAAGCGCTCAATGGACAGGGACCAGACCTGTACGGTAAAATGTGTGCCTGCACCAATGCCGAATCAGATGCAATGCTTGGCAAACTTGAAGTTCTGGTGCAACAGTTCCGTAAAACACCGGTGCTGGCTGACATTAAAGGCTTCGACGGTGTTTGCAGGTTATATGGCGGCAGGTGCAATTCAAAATACGGATACGCCGTGCCGGTAGATATCAAATTCTGGTTCAAATCATGGACACTTTACAAGGGAAAGGAAATACAATGGGTGAATGAACCCCCCCAGTGGATTATCGAAGTGAACCAGCCTGATAAATTCCGTGATAACGGTTTTAACGTAAGCGATTATAGCAATACCTCCGATCCCACCAATCCTGCATTCAGCGAAAAAGCGCAGAGCGAAGCGTCCAGAGCTCTCAACGAGTTGTTTTATGTGCCAGGGGTGAGGGAAGCAATAAGCCCCGGAATTGACCGGTACGGTGAATATGTGGTAATCTACAATCCTGAACGGCCACCCTACTGGGAACAGGTTACTGTTCGGGAAGCCTTCCGGTTGTTGTTTGATTACTATAAGTGTATGCCCGACAAAGCCGGAGTGGATGCTATCCTTCCCATTCTGAACCGGGAGTTTGAAGGTTTTTCGGAAGACGAAAAAGACAGTTATGCCTATTTCGGAGATTCTGAGTCGATCTCGCGCGTTGGATCCAAAAAGAACTATACGCCCGTTGTGCGCCCCAATCCTGAATACTGGAACCGGGCCCTGCCAGAAGCATCCGTCCAGTTGATAGTTCTGGAGATGCCATATCCTGAGGCAGTAAGAGGTAAAATGGAAAGATGCCTTAAGAACGACGACGGCTACTACTATGTTTACAAACTGATGAATGAACTAAATCTCGGCGACCTGTCAAATATGATCGACCGCCAGGACAAATAATGATCTGTTCTCAAATGAAAAAGAGAATAAACTTTGCCTTCATTTTTATCTTCCTGACAATAATTGCCAGCGCTCAGGAAGTCAAATTCCTGACTGACATGCAGGGAGAATATATCGTTGAGAACCAGCTCAATAAATGCCCCGGATTTGATTTTGCCACCTATTCCGGGAATCTGAAAGTCATTACCGACTGGTTCCATGCCAACAACCCGGTTTTCAACCCGATAAAAGGCTTTGACGGAATTGTCACAATGGGCGGAAATCTTTGTGATGATGACAGGCATTCATTTTATTACGGTGTAATGAGTTATATCCATTTTGCTTTCTATTACTTCTACACACAGAATGGTGAGATGAAACAGGCAACCGGGTGGTCGGCTCATGGCACAGGAATAAACTTAAACAATCCGACAACTAATATCGGACGCACTTTTGATGAGAGCGGATTCAAAACCGGGGATCCGCCGGCACTGAAACAACCGCTCGAAAAGGCACTTGCAAACCTGAAGCAGTTTTACCTGACCTATCCCGTTGAAAGAGAAATATCACCGGGCGTGATATTATTCAAGGGAGGATATATACTCGTCTTCAACCCTGATCGTCCCTGGATCTGGAAACCTGTGACGGTCAGGGAGATTGTGGATGCAGAACTGGCCTACTACAGGACAAAGAAGGAGATTGACAGCATCAACTACCAGAAGACCCTGGAACAATGGGCTAAACTGAATTTCAAACCACCGGAAATGGCAAACACATCGGTTTATGATGTGCTAAAAAAGGAATACAGTGCTTTTTCATCTGAAGAATTGAATAAACCGGCATTTATCAGCAGAGACGACGGAGAAATTTCCGGAATCAGGGCCGACGGCGTGGGAATGCAAGTAATGAGGTTCAATCCGGATTGCTGGGACCGCACTCTCCCACCCACGGCAATACAGTTTATATCGCTTGAATACAAGCCCGTCTCAGATGAAGAGCTTCAGCTGTTTATCAAGAGGAATGACGGGCTTACCGACTATGTCAGTCTGTTCATGAACAAACTGCCTGTCAAGGAATTAATAGCATTGATAAACAGGAAATGACCGACTGAAAGGTTAAAATACCTTAATAATATGAGGAAACTTCTGCTTCTGTCCGTGCTGGGTCTTTCGGCCCTTGTTTCTTCCGCCCGTCCGTGCCTGCACGAAAATCCGGTTTCAACTGAACCCGGTAAAGAGAAGGCTATTGATTCATCAAATCGCGGTAAGGCAGAGAATCAGGACCGCGGTCTGTGGATCCTTACGGCTAAAATTTCGGAAAGCAGTACCATGCAACTTGACACATTGATGAGTATTGATGCCGGGAATCTCAAATGGACTCAGGAAAGACATGTCAGCATCAGGACAGTGATACGGGGTGAGGTGACGGCCATTTTTGAAAACATGGCAGATGATCCTGAAAATGAATTCTGGTATGATTCGGGGGCCGGCAATCCGGGAACCATAACAGTTTCAGGGGATGGCATGCACACTTCACATTCAAGCTACGAGGAGATAATAGACGGAAAACTGACAGAGGCAGATATCAGTGATATAAATGTTTCAGGATCTGCCTATCCCGGTGCCTCCATCATGTTCCTTTACTCTCCTGACAGTAAAAATGCTTCCGTCGACATTTCAATAAACGCGAAAGGGACAGACAAGAGACGCAGGTTTTACGACGAATGGAAAGATTACAGCAGTGAACTTGACAAATACGGTCTTTCATGTTCCGGAGGCTGTGACGTATCCGGAGACAAGGGTTGTAATATAACCAA
Organism: Bacteroidales bacterium; assembly: GCA_027451265.1. Classification (GTDB taxonomy): domain Bacteria; phylum Bacteroidota; class Bacteroidia; order Bacteroidales; family VadinHA17; genus SR-FBR-E99. The sequence continues at coordinate 8,874 of DAIDJT010000031.1, forward strand.
AACATCAACTGGCTACCAGGCAACCTGGAGAGAAACCGAGAACAGACAAAGACATACTGTCAATGGCACAGAATTTATTACCGGCGAAACCACACTGGAAATTACGATCAAACCTTATAAGGCCCCGGACAAGCCTGAGGTGACTCTTTACGGCTGTTCGGAACTCGGCATTGGAGAACAGGGAGAGGTTATGGCCTCCGGGAAGCCGGAAGGCGGAAAATTCCGTTTCTGGGTCGAGCCTGGCAACATGCTGAAAGTACAGCCTGACGGTGAATCATCGGCTATACTAACGGGATCAACGCCTGGAAGAGGGATACTCTATGTCGAATACACCACACCGGAAGGGAAGACAAACCAGGCATCACAACAAGCATACTGCATAAAGATTGAAAACTACAATGGCGGTCAGGCAATCCCGCAAATTCCACTCTTCGATATTGACGGGAAAAAACTTTCCGGGGTACTTAAAGTCCCTGTTTCAGCCCAACCTGCAGACATAGAGGAACTGGTAGATTTCGTTACTGCTGATAAGAGCATCGTGTCAGCTGTCGGATTGCCTGATGCAGTTGAACTTACCGGTTACCGTACCGGTAAAACCACCCTTCAGGCAAAGACAAACTGTGGTGATGCCACCGGTCCGACCGTCGAGGTGGAGGTTGTGAACTGCGACAGGCAGACAATTGAGGCGCTTGAGCGAATGAAAAAGGCTGCCATTGAGAATATGCAAACTGCCGCCGATGCACTGCAGAAAACTCACGGATCGGAAGAATTCCAGAAAGCGATGAAGGACATTCCCGGGGCAGCCCAAAAACTGGTAGCTAAAGCTGCACTGACAATTATTACCTCCGGCAAGGCCCCGACAGCGGCCATAAAAACTGCCGGTGAACTTGCCGAAGCAGGTGCAGCCATATCAGAACTGGTCGGAAGTGCAACCGGATCTGAACTTGGAGGCAATGCATTTAAAAATGCTGTGGGTCAGCTCGGTGGCGAACTGGTGAACACACTTGTCGGAGTGGTTGAAGTGGGCGAAGCTGGTTTAGAGTTCGGTGAAAAACTGGGACAGATCCTGGGTCATGAGAACAAGATGAAAGGCGCCCTGGAAAACTTCGAGCAGGCTGATAAAAATTTCAAGGAAGTTGAACGTCTGCAGCGGATCTGCAAAGGGAACACTGAAGAACCTAAGAAGCAGGAGCCGCCAAAAACCGATAATCCTCCCAAACCTGATGAGCCGACTCCGACACCAAAGGACCCGACTCCGACTACAAAACCAAAGCCTAAGGAAGATAATCCTCCGGCTCAGGAACCAACTCCGGATGAACCGGGGCAGCCCGAGCCACCTGACAATCCTCCGACGACAATAAAACCAACACAGGTGGCGCTGCCATACCAGCCCTCAGACTGTGGCTGCAGAAAGCAAAAGGCAATCGGCTATACCGCTAATGAGATTGCAAAAATTGAGTCAGGCACGAAAAACCTCGGCGACTGCGTTGACAGGTTTACAAAAACTTCGCTGTCAGACTATTCTGATGCCCTGACTGAACTGTCAGAACTTACGAAATCACTCCAGGCCGGAGCCGGTGAGAAGCCTGAGGTGTTCCTGAAACAGGCAAAAGAGGCTAAACCGCAGCTTGACTCACTCATTTTGCGGGTAAGGGAATATGATGAAGCCGGAAAGACCTTCCTCGGTGAATTCGAAAAATGCCCCGAGTCAATGAAATCAGTGATGGACGTATTGGAGACAGCACTGACCGTCACTGTCGATTCGATAAAAACCAAATACTAAAGAATGCCGGCTCAGCAGGCCGGATGCTCTTTATAAATTTATCTGATTATAAAATGACTATTCAAAAATTTACTGCTCTGTCAGTTCTGATCATGTTCCTCGCACAAACGGATCTGGCTGCACAGAAGGTTGATTCCCTCTTTGCCAGGATGACTGTTTCAATGACCACACTGGAACGCCAGCCTGACCGGGACGGGGAGATACGCATAATAAAGAGGGTGAATACCGATTATTCGACCGGACTGATTATGCAGACAGGCCTCCTGCTTAGTCAGATTGAAGACGGATCAGGATACCAGGGAAACTGGAACAACATTTTTGTCGTTGGAGGGGAATCCTATAAACAGTATTACAATTACTCGAAAAGCACAAAACCGGTGTACACACGGAAGAGCCCCCTCAATATCAAATCTTTAAGAAAAGGATATGGTTTCAGGCATTGCGACAACCCGGCCGGCCCTGATGAATGGGGACTGACCGGATACGGGGAGTTTGAAGACCAGATACCGACACAATTCGCGGAAGTTTACCTTAGACCGTATGATGATCCAAACCTGGCTTCCCTGACATCAAACAAGCCTACACAATATGTCATGGTGATAAGGGGGCCCACTGTCATTGAGGAAATGATAAAACGCTCTGAGATTCAATCGAAAAAAAATCAGCGTTGGGACATGTACAAGTGCAGGATGGAAGATCAGCCACCGGAATCAGTAACACAGGTCATTCCTGTTGAAGATCCTTTTGCGTGGGTCGGCAGTTCCGGGGACAAGGTCAGTCCTCCCGTAGTTTCATCTGACGTCGTTGATAATTATCTCCTTGATCCCAAAGGAATCCTGACACTGAACCTGACGGGCAAAGCACTGAGAATGAGTGATGACGGGCAGTATGTCAGGAATGAGGTTACCGCCAGCATCACTTTTTACATGTCACCTGAACCATTTGCCCCTGCAGAGATCAAAATTGACGGATGTACTGAACTAAACACAGGAGAGCTAAGAGTGGTTACTGCCGTGGTTAAACCGGAAGGCGGACAGACAAGATTCTGGTGCGAACCGGAGGATATGTTTGAAATACAATCCGACGGGTCGTCATCAGTGGTCATCAAAGGTGTAAAACCGGGACGGGGAACATTCTATGTCGAATACACTGACAAGGATGGCAATACTGCAAAAGCATCGCAGCAGGCCATTTGTGCAAATATCGAAAACTACAACAGCGGGGAACCGATACCGCAGATCCCGCTGTTCGACATAAACGGGAAAAACCAACCCGGTGTGATTAAGGTCTCTGTCACCGGAGAGCCCTCCCGGATCGAGGAACTTGTTGATTTCATACCGGATGATACAGAGATTCTAACTGCGAACGGATCAGAGAATTCGGTGGAACTTCATGCGCTGAAGCTGGGGAAAACAAGTGTACAGGCAAAGACCACCTGTGGTACACCTGTCGGTCCTGCCGTTGATGTCGAAGTGGTCAACTGCGATAAGGAGACTGTGGATGCGCTGGAGCGCATGAGGAAGGCAGCGGTTGAAAACCTTCAGGATGCAGCTGAAGCCCTGAAGAAACTGGCCGGCAATCCGGAGTTTGAGAAAGCAAGGGATGATCTGGTCAGTTCAACAGTCGAATTGCTGGCCAAAGCAGGGCTGACGATCATTTCAGGCGGGCAAGACCTTACAAAGCCAGTCAAAACTGCAGCTGAACTTGCCGAAGCTGGCGCCGCCATTTCAGAGCTGATAGGAAGCGGAACTGCATCAGAACTGGGCATGAATGCCCTTAAAAATGCTGTTGGTCAGCTGGGAGGCGAACTGGTGAACTCATTGGTCGGAGTTGTCGAAGTAGGTGAGGCAGGATACAAGTTTGGCCAGAATGTTGGACAGATATTGCGCCATGAGAGTGCAATGAAAGGTGCCCTGGAGAATTTTGAGAAGGCAATGAAGGATCTCAGGGAGGTGGAACGCCTCCAGAGAATATGCAAGGGTGACAAGACCGGGCCAAAGAAGCAGGAACCGCCAAAAGCTGACCCCCAGCCAAAACCCGAGGATCCGAAACCGACACCTTCAGAACCGCCTGCAACAAAGAAACCAAAACCGACTGAAGATACCCCGCCGGTTCAGGAGCCAACAGGTCAGGATCCGACACCCGGTGAACCAGGTGAGAAGGTACCGCCTGAAGAACCTCCTACCACACCCGTGCCACCCACCCAGCTGGGATTCCCCTCCGGGCTGACAGATTGCGGTTGCGAAAAGCAACAGAGCGTCGGGGTAACCGCAAAAGACATTTCGGTAATCGAGGAAGGCACCAAAATCCTTGGCGACTGTGCTGAAAGGTTTAACAAAACTTCGGTGGCAGATTATACACAGGCTCTGAATGAGTTTTCAGAACTGACAAAGTCACTTGGAGCCGGAGCCTCCGGGAATCCGGATCTCTATAGGAAACAGGCCCGGGAGGCAAAACCGAAGATTGACTCACTGGTCATCAGGATAACTAACTACGATAAGGCCGGCAAAACATTCCTCGGTGAATTCAATAAATGTCCCGAATCGGTTAAATCAGGAATGGATGTGCTGAAGACTGCTCTGACCGTCACTGTAGATTCAATTACAACCAAATATTAATCCCACGTTTAAGCTTTAAGTCGTGTAGCTTACTCTCACATTTCCCATGATGGGTTGTGTTTTATACAACCCTCATGGTGAATTGCCTGATATATCCTGTGGTAATCAGCCACTGTGCGGCGATATAGGTTCCCATTATTGTCAGCGTGGAAAGACTGACAGGTTGAACGAATTTGTTCACGGCCAGCACTGAGTCAGATATGATAAATAATATTGCCCCTGCCAGAACCATTACATAGCTTGTCTGGTTTACCCTGCCAATCCTGCTTACAGCTCCGGCCAACATTGTGATCATCGCTGTCTCGTAAACAAAAACCGGCAGCCGCATATCACCGAGATAATCATTAAGGTACAATCCCATGGCAAGACCATAGAGCAAAACGGGGATCAACAAGTAAAACCTGCTGTGAAAAACCTCATTTTTGCCGGGTGCGGAAAAGAAGACAACGGCATAAAGCACCAGGGAGATCAGAAACCCGCCCAGTCCTGCCATGAAAATGGCCTCCCCGCCTCCGGGAATCTCAAGGAGTACATCTCCGGTCCATGAGAAGAATAATCCGGCAAACATGATAGTTTGCTCGCGAGTCCAGATGTTTCGGAGATTTAATGCCAGCATTACAATCAGTGGCAGAATAATAAGGACCTTGGAAACAAAGGCTGCTGGTGTAAGCTGCATGCAATGCAGTATGATGAACAATATTCCGATCGCAAAATATATCAGTGATAATATCCTGGTCCTCATCTTATTGGTCAGAAACAGCATTTCATTCAAAATTAGTCAAAAAAAATATTTGATGCCGCAGGCATCGCATTTTCCGCAACTAAACCATCAAATAGTCTAATTTTGTCTGAAGCATATAAACTGAACCCGCATAATCTGTGTTACAGATAACCTATGGAGCACTGGAAAAAAGTATTTGCCATTATCTTTTCCGGCCAGCTGGTCTCTACGCTGACCAGCTACGTAGTGGGTTATTCCGTTATCTTCTGGCTCAGCGTTGAGACCCGTTCGGCCGAGGTACTGGCATATGCCACCATCGCCTCACTCCTGCCGCAGATGGTTCT
>DAIDJT010000032.1 GCA_027451265.1 Bacteroidales bacterium
AGAACGGCTCATGAGAATCTCAAAAGAGTCAAGGCTCTTCACGCATTGAATACCCTTTAACTTGTCAGGTTCAAGTGATTCCCAGAGCTTGTCGTCGGCGTAGAGGATCTTTGCATCGGAGTGGTTGATGATATTCTGAAGATCATCGGGCTTGAAATCCGGCAGTATCGGTACCACAACGGCACCGTAGGTCACAACCGCGAGGTAAATGGCACACCAGTTGGCGGAGTTTCGCCCGAGCAGGGCGACCATATCGCCTTCGCGGATGCCGTATTCGCGGAAAGCAATATGAAGTTTGACCATTATGGCAGCTATCTCCTTGTAAGTGTAACCTTTCTCACGATAATTGGAAAGCGCCTCGATATCCCAGTTCTTTTTTATACTCTCCTCAACATAGGAGATAAATCGTTCCTTGATCATGATTTTGGAGTTTTTTATTTCATTGGGCAAATGTAATCTTTTAGCAGTTATCTGGTGTCAGAACCTGTACAGCACAAGCAGGGCCAGGGTCATTACCAGGTTGACAACGCTGAAGATTATGTTGTACCTGACCCTCTTACCGCTGAAGCGGGCAATTTTGCGCGAGAAGATGCCTGCCGTAGGCACGAAGAGCACCACCAGGAACACGAAAAATTCCGCTCCGTCAAAGACCTGGCTCACACCGCCGTCCCTGACACTGGCGAAGTAGATCACCAGCAACATCACAAGGAGGTAGATCAGGTATGTCCCTTTTAAAGCCAGGGTTGACAGGGGTCTGGCGTGATGCAGCCTGTGGGGTTTGAGATAAGCATAGGCAATGGCGAATACTATCACCATAAAAAGCGCTCCTATGATATAGCTCATCATCTCCGGCAGGTTATACTTACTCATTCAGTCTCAAACGGGTCAGTTTGCAATTCATGCAGTCTCCAGCGTGGACCACACCAGTGAGCTCGCGCCAAGAACCGCCGCGTTCTGTGTGCTCAGTTCCGACGGCAGCAGTTTTACCTTGTCACGGTAGATATAGAGGAGATTCTCCTCCATATGCTTCTTTGCCGGTTCGAAAATCAGCTCCTTGGCGAGAGCCAGTCCTCCGAAGAGGAATATTGCCTCGGGATTGGTATGGGCCACCACGTCAGCAAGCTTGAACCCGAGCATGGCGCCGGTGTGCTCGAACGCCTCGAGGGCTATCGGGTCACCCCTTCGCGCAGCCTCATATATCATCTTTGAATCAAGCTCCTCGAAGCTGTGCCTGCGCAGTTCACTCTCGTCAAGCCTGTCAGCCATTATCTTCAGCACCGTTCTTTTCAGACCCGTTGCGGAGACATAGGTCTCAAGGCATCCTTTCCGTCCGCACCCGCAGTCGCGGTTTGACTGCCCGGGACGTATGGATGTATGGCCTATCTCTCCCGCGAAGCCATCATGGCCATATACCAGCTTGCCGTCAACGACGAAACCACTGCCGAGTCCGGTACCCAGGGTTATCACAACGAAGTTCTTCATACCCCTGGCTCCGCCGTAGATCATCTCACCCACAGCTGCAGCATTGGCATCATTGGTGACGATGACCGGCAGAGAGGTGTGGCGCGCAAAAATATCAGCCAGGGGGATGATCCCCTTCCAGGGCAGGTCAGCCGGGTATTCAATGGTTCCCTTGTTGATATTGCCCATTGGAGCCCCGATGCCAAAACCGAGAATCTCAAAATCTTTCCCGGCCTTCTGGGCGGTGAGCATCATCTTCTCATAGAGGGCAGCAACAAAAACCTCAGGCTCATCATAATGGGTGGTAGTGATCAGATCCTCGGCCATTATTTTTCCTGACCGGTCAACAAAGCCAAAGGTGGTGTTGGTGCCTCCTATATCAATACCTACAACTGTCTTTACTTTTTCCATATTCAGAAAGAGAGTTTGCTTAACGTAAATATACGCTTTAGATCATACCTGTGAAAAAAAACCGTGACCTGCCGGCCTGATGTTACTTCTTAGCTGCCGCGACGTACTCATTGCCCACCTTCCTTGCCCTGACGGGATGGTCAGGGTCAATGCCCAGGGCGATGCCGGTCTCAACGAGAATGTTCCAACCGGCAGCCAGCTGCAGGTACTCGGCATAATCTCCTCCTTCCGGGATGACGATGGTCGGGAAGTCGGTCTTTTCAGCCGAGATGGCGATGACATTTACCCCCACGCCTTTCACGATGCATTCCATGAACTTGTCACGGTCATGTTCGAAGGGGTCAACCCAGATGAGAACATCACCCCGGTTCATCACCTCCTCAATGCCATGGAGGGCAAAGGTTCCCTCGAGAAACGCCGACTTCTTGCGGGTGATCTCGTTGGTCTTGAGAGCCAGTTCGGCGGCTACGCCGTTGTCGCGTCCGGCGAACCAGATCATCTCGGCGTCATGCATCATGTCAATGATCCTTTTGTCAATCTTCGCCGTCAGCACCTCCTCCATCTGTGAGGCAGCCTTGCGCAAGCCGGCCATCTTCTCACCCCTGAGGGCACGGAGCAGAGAGTCATAGAAAAGAGCCTGCTCCACCACTGACTTGGTGGCTGCAACGGCATTCTCCTTGCCGCACCTCAGAACATGAGCTGCATGGGCATATTCCTCCAGTTTGGTGTTTTTGTTGGCCGTCAGGCCGAAGACGGCGTCATGCTTTTTCTTTTTCAGTTTTTCAACAAGACGGATGACCTCCTTTGTCTGGCCGGAGTTGGAAGCTGCAAAGACCACGAAGTCCTTCAGGTTGTACTCGAGGGCCTGGGTGCATCCTTCGGTAAGCACGGGCAGGAGGAACTCCTTCCGTAAATTGGCAAAGATGGCCCTCTTTGCCGGGAAGAGCCTGCTGCTTCCTTCGCCTGTAAGGAAGAGCCCCTTCTTCTTTTTAAAGGCCGGAATGAACGGAATGGAAGATTCGGGGCGGAATGATTTCATTATTCCGGGTGTCTCCATCATTTCGCGCACCAGCGCGTACTTGCTGTATTTCTTCTCGGTCAGATTCATGTTCAGGTATCTTATTTTTTAACAATGAATTCTTTAAGGTCACGCTGCACCTGCGGGTCTTTCTGAAATCCGCCTCCAAGGTGCTGCCAGTAAGGCTCGGCATACTCCACTCCCGCTAATTTACCGTAGTTTTTGTTACCCTCCAGTACATAGCCGAAGAAATCATCAATCTTATGCATGTGTTTCATCAGCTCAAGCTGTGAGAAGTGCCTGCCAAGCATTTCTATCTTTGTCTTCACCGCGCTGGTGACGTCAACGAAGAAATGGGGCGGGGTAAGCTGCGATCCCAGCGGGTCACTCAGCGTCAGCGGCGAGGTATGGTAAAGCAGGGGCGTCACCCCGAGTGGTTTCTCCGGCACCGGCACAGGGTCAAGCGAGGCTACCATAGCCGCCGCCTCAACGATAGCCGCGGTGGCACGGTGGTCAGGATGGTAGTCATTGGGCAGGTGGGTGAATACAACGCCGGCGCGTACTTTTCGCATCAGGGAGATCACCTTCAGGCGCATCTCGCGGGTGTCAAACAATGAGCCGTCAATGCCGCCCATGGTATAATACTCCGCATCAAGAACAGCGGCGGCGGCTTTTGCCTCCTCAAAACGGACCTTCGCTGTCTCCTCCATGGTCATGTTGCAGCCACCGAGATCACCCCCGGTCATCGTGGCTATAACTATTTTGTAGCCCCTGTCATGAAGCAGTTTCAGAACGCCGGCGTTCCATGCCTCGGCATCGTCGGGGTGAGCGTTGACAGACAGAGCCACCTTATTGAATTCAGTTGCCATAACCTTAAGTTTTACTTCGTTACCATAATTTTTTTAAGTCTTACAAACTCGGGAATTTCACCTGTCAGTGGCTTCATGTACCTGACAAACGCGTCAGACACATGGTTGCCTGCAGTATTGAAATACTCAGCGGGCATGGGCCTTGCGGCGATGGCCACCTTGCTGAGGGGAACCTTCCCGTAGACGACCTCATACGGATCATCAGATTGCCTTTCTATTGTGACCATGTACCCTGACTCACCTCTCTCGGCCAGGTGCACGGCTTCTATGCCGCACCTGTATGCCTCCTCAAGGTCAGCGGGCAGAGCCCTTACATAATCGCTCATTATCAGCGACTCAGGCACCTGGAACTCACCCCTGAGGCCGAACTCGGAGGCAATCATCCGGTGAAGGGTGATGGCCACACTGGCACCTCCCATGGCGCCAAACTCGGTGTTGCTGAATTTGTCTTTAACAACCGACGCGCTGACGGGTGTGCCGTCTTCATATTTTATGCCCTCGCCGGCAACGACGGAGACCCAGCCGTATCTTCTGATGCACCGGTCAGCGTCGGCAAGGAACCTGTCCTTTACGAAGGGGTGTTCCGGTGCATAGATCAGGTGCGGCGCATCATCCTCATCACGCCGGGCCATCGCCGTGGCGGCAGCCAGCCATCCCGCATCACGGCCTATTGTCTGGTAAATGACAAACTGATCTACCTTATTCATGTCACGGGCCAGTGTACCTGCCTGCATCACATTCAGGATGTTTGACCATGCCGCCGAAGCGAACCCGGGTGTGTGATCGGTGCCAAAGAGGTCATTGTCAACCGTCTTGGGAATACCCACGCCGGTAAGCTCATATCCCATGGAACGGCACCACGACTCAACCCTGTTGATAGTATCCATCGTGTCATTTCCGCCTATCAGGAAGAAGTACCTGATGTCATATTTCTGCAGCACGCTGAGAACCTTCGGGAAATCCTCATCCTTCAGCTTGTAGCGCGATGATCCGAGGGCCGAGGAGGGGGTGCGGCGGAGACCGTGGATTATCGCGGCCGGCTGGGCCGTGAGGTCAAAGAGCCATTCGTTCATGAACCCTTCAATGCCGTAATTCATGCCATATACTTCCGATATCATGCCTGACCTCCTTGCGGCATCAATCACCCCGGCGAGGCTGGAGTTAATAACTGAGGTCGGGCCGCCTGACTGGCCAATGACTGCGTTTCCTTTGATCATATGTATTTTTTCAGGTATGGTTAATATGCATTCAGTTCATTTACAGGTAATGTTATTGCCATATAAATGCAGTTCTATAACAGATAAGGGCATTGCCATTGTCATAGGAATTCAGTTCCATCACAGGTAAGGGCATTGCCATTGTCATTTGAATTCAGTTCCATCACAGATAAGGGCATTGCCATTGTCATATGAATTTCAGAATCCCAAAGTATTCAGGCCTGTGGTAATCAGGTTTTTCGGTACCCACGGGGTTCCAGGTGACGAAGTGCGGTGTGGCCAGTTTGTCACCGCACTTGTAGAAATTGGCCCTGAAGCTTTTTCCTGCCAGGCTGCCGATACTGTGCCGGAAGAATGTCTTCAGGGGGATGGCCACGGTGATTGACCACCTGATATCGCCGCTTATCTCTCCAAATGGCTCGTTGCCCATGGTGGTCAGGCGGCGTATGCTGCTGATAACTGCGGGGTCTGTGCGGGCGCTGTCATGGCGGCCGTGACCTGAGCCCATCAGAGTTGTGCCGATGGGGTTAAACTCAAAATTATAGTACAGGCCGTCATCTTCCGGTGAGACGAAGAACTCAACGCAAGAGTCCTCGCATACCATCTCGTTGGTGGTACCTTTTTCGGCCTTGACATGGGCTTCGCGGACGTAGTACTTGATATATATTTCGCTGTCGCCCCAGGCGATATTGAATCTTACCTCAGGTTTGTATGTGTGGCTCTGCCAGTTCACTGTTCCTATATTGTGGCCTTCGCCCAGTTCATCGAGCCGTGCAGACACCTCTGCCATTGGCGGGATTTCCCTGTCTGTTTTCAGCTTTCTGACCTCAATTATACGCATTTTTGTTTAATGTTTTATGTATGACATATTTTGTTCGGGAAGAAGGTGGAGTGAAGTTTCGATGCTGTAACAGTTATGGGGTATTCGAATGTAATTCATAACCAAAAACATGCAATGTTGCGCGGTCTGCTGTCAAAATCGAACGTCGCAAATCGCAAATCGCAATTTCTGCCAGTGCCACTTGCCTGCTTCCTTTATTTCGCTTCCTTCCATATCAGTGCTGATGACCCGAGTATGGCTGCCTGTGCCTCGCGGAGCCCTGACGGTTCCACCCTGAAGGTGCCGCGGAAGATGGGCATTACCAGTTCCTCCGCATATTTTCTTACGGGTGTGAAGAGGGCGTCGCCTGCGTTTGCCAGTCCGCCGAAGAGATAAATGGCTTCCGGGCTGGAGAAGATGACCGAGTTGGCTATCCCGAGTGCTATCATCCGGGCGGTCTGGTCAAGGGCTTCCTGTGCGATGGCATCGCCGGCCGCCGCGGCTTCAGCGACCCGCCGCGAGGTGATCTCGGTGCTCTTGATCTCACGCAGCAGGCTCTCATCGCGGCGGTCGCTGAGGAGTGACAGAACAGTACGGACCAACCCTGTAGCCGATGCATACGTCTCAAGACAGCCGCGGCGCCCGCATCCGCATACCCGGCCTCCTTCAGCCACGGTCATGTGACCCAGCTCACCGGCAAAACCGGTATGCCCATAGACTACCTCGCCGTCAACAACGATACCGCTGCCGAGACCCGTGCCCAGGGTCAGTATGATGAAGTTCTTCACACTCTTTGCGGCGCCAAAGATCATCTCACCCAACGCTGCTGCATTGGCGTCATTGGTGATGCGCGTCTTCAACCCCGTGCGGCGTTCGGTGATCTTCACCATGGGAATGATCCCCTTCCACCGCAGATTGGGCGCCAGCTCGATGGTCCCCTTGTTGAAGTTGGCATTGGGCGCCCCGATGCCGATGCCAATGAGCCTCAGGCTGCTGTTTGCCGCCGACATCTCCTTCAGCTTCCCGTCAAGGGCAATGACAAAATCGTCGGCAAAGGCATAATCGGGCGTCGAGAGCCTCCCCTCTGCATGAATGACACCATCAGCATCAACAAAACCAATCATGGTGTTCGTTCCGCCAATGTCAACTCCGGCAACTACTTCTTTCATATGTAATGGGTTTTAAACTTCCTTAAGCAACTCAGGACTGGTCCTGTATGTCTCGAGCACCAGCTCCCCGAAAAGAGTGTTGGCCCAGGCAAACCACTTGCGTGTGAACTGGGAGGGATCGTCCTTCATGAACGACTCATGCATGAACCCGGTGGCGGCATGTGTATCCCTGAGCATCCTGAGCGATGTTACGATATCATGATCATTCGAGGCAGTAAGCGCCTTCATGGTGATTGAAATGGGCCATATGCGGTTGAGACCTGTATGCGGACTGCCTACACCGTGCCCGCTGATCCCTGAAAAATAGTAAGGGTTGCTGCGGCTGAGCACAAATTTCCGCGTGCGCAGGTAAAGCGGGTCACTGCGGTCAATGGTTCCCAGGTACGGCATACTAAGCAGGCTGGGCACATTGGCATCATCCATGAAATTGTAGTTGAAGTAACCATCAGTCTCGTAGGGGATTATTTCACCGTGCTCAGGGTGGCTGGCGCGTGCATATTTAGCCAGGGCGGCATCAACCTCATCCGCCAGGGCCGTGGCCCCGGCCAGCAGTTCCTCATCACGGGTGACATCAGCTGCAATCTCACCCATTTGCCTCAGTGATCTCACTGCAAAATAGTTTGACGGCACCAGGAATGGCCATATTGTGGCGTCATCTGACGGCCTGAAGATTGAGACTATCAGTCCCACCGGGTTGACGGGGTTACCATAACCGGCCCCTGCAACAGTGTCAGTCTGCCAGCCTGTCACCCGCTGGAACTTGTACGGGCCGGGATTATCCTTGCGCTGCTGCTGACGGAAGGTTTTTATGATCAGCCTCATGGCCGCTGACCACGAAGCATCAAAAACCGAAGTGTCACCGGTGGCTTTCCAGTATCCGTGTGCCAGCCTGACGGGATAACATAACGAGTCTATCTCCCACTTGCGTTCATGCAGTTCGGGCTTCATGTCGGTCAGGTCACTCCTCCACTGACTCTGGCCCGGACCGTCATTGAAGGCATTGGCATAAGGATCAATGTGTATGCACTTCACCTGCCTGTTGATCACACCGGCAATGAGATCCTTCAGCTGCGGATCACGCTGGGCAAGTGAAACATAGGGCCATACCTGCGCCGAGGAATCGCGCAGCCACATTGCGTTGATGTCGCCGGTGATGACAAAGGTGTCGGGCCTCCCCTCCTTTTCGGAGAAGTTGACAGTTGTGTCAAGGGTGTTTGGAAAGCAATTGGAGAAGAGCCATGCCAGCTCGCTGTCATTACCCAGGAATGACTCAATCTCTTTTATCGTCTCCTCTACAGCCTTGCTGTGGAACTTGCGCAGCCTGCGATCAGGCCTTTTCGAGGGCCAGCTTCCGGCCCTGCCGCCGGCAAATACAGGTATCCCGGCAGATAGCGCTGCCCCGGCAACCATGCTGTTCCTGACAAACTTCCTGCGTGTCGACATGTGTTTATCTCTTTGATGCGGGTTTATTCCTGAGCGAGACATCCTTTATGTACATCTTCCCAATATCCCAGTCCTGCTCCAGGGCCCAGTTGATCTTTACCTCAAGCTCTGCAGGGTAATAGGTGACCGGCTCCGGCATCCTCCCAAGGCCAAAGTCACCGGTGGTCCACTTGCCGTCTGAGTTAAGGTCATAAACAACCTTCAGCCTGTACTTTCCCTTGTCAAGTAGTGGGAAGAAAACCTCTCCCGGACTGTCCATGGAAGTTTGGCTAATAATCCTGTCCTTATCGGCCGTCAGCTGAACTATCACCCTGCCCTCGTAACCTGCCAGCTTAACCTTTATGCTGCCATAATCTTCCCCGGTGGCCACTGCAATGCGGTACATGGCCGAGTCACTTGCCATGCCGAAAATATCACGGAACGCGCCCTGCCTGCAGATTAGCGAGTAGGTTCCTCCCGGCTCGAGCGCGGCATTCATGAAGAAAAGCCGCGATGAGGCAGTGTCTCTAACAAACTGATAAGGCAACACTTTAACCACAGAGTCAACCGTCTGTGTGAGCCGTATAAGTGAGGTGTCCGGTTCTGCAAAAGGGGTGACGGTCCTGAACGACGGCACCTTGCCCGGTTTGAGCCTCCCGGAAATATTAGTTATGACTGGCAGCCCCGGCATCCTGGCGGCTCCTCCCCTGGGTGCAGCAGGCTTGATGTACCTGAAACTGATAGTGTCTGTTTTGGGAATGATTGTACCGGTGCTGTCGGTGAAGGGATAGGTGATAAGTGCATCAATAAGGTCACGGTTGTAAATATCCGGGTTGGTTATCCAAAGCATGAACGTATCACGCTCAAAATTATGCTCCATGTACCACGAGGCGCTGTCAGCCTCGGAGATGGCCACAGACACCTGCCCGCTGTCAGACGGAAGCGCCAGGCCGAAGCCGATGCCCCATGAGCTCTTCCTCTCGGTAAATTGCAGGTATTGCTTCTTCGGCTCCTGCTGAAAGGCATAAAGCCTGTGCAGACCGAAAACAAACTTATCGGGCTTTGTAGTCTCTGTTGCACTGGCAGGCCTGTAAGTAACCGTGTCTGGCACAAGGCCGAAATAGTTTTCCGGGGTGATGTCAATGACCGAATCACAGAAGGCGAAGATCTCATCATCAAGATCATACCTGGTGTTGCCGTTGAGGTCTTTCAGGGCGAAGAGCCGGTAACTTCCCGGCCTGATATTGCTGATCATGAACCCGCCGGAGGGATCAGGCCTGGAGATATATGCCGGAAGCATTGTCCGGGGCGCCGTGTCAGACAGGTTGGAATACATGATCACGGTGATATCCTCCACTATCTCAAGATCAGATGCATTGAACACATCACCTGTCAGCGACAGGGAGTCGAGGACCGGCCCGGTGGAAAAGACATACTGGTAGTTGTTGATCGGGTTGTTTTCGTTGTTGTCACGGATGGCATCCTGAAAATAGAAAGTGTACGTGGTGCTGTCAGCCAGATCATCCTCCCAGTTGACTATCAGGCTCTTCCCCTTGAGTTTCACCTCAGGCTTAGTGGCCAGCGGGGGTGACACCATGAACTTTTCCGTTATACGATCAAGAACCACAAACTCATTGAAGGTGACTGTGAATGATTTGCCTGTGAACATTACAGAACCGTTCTCCGGAAGGCTTTTCAGTATCACCGGAGGGTCAGTGTCCTTCGGCCCTCCCGTGGGGGCACTGATCTTTGCACATGAAAGCACAAAAAGCATCGCAAGGACTGCCAGTCCCGCGCTGCCTGATATATGTTTCCCGTGATCCACCACCTGCAAACTTACATCAAATTTTGTTACATGATATGTGTGGTGCCGGGGCTCGTTCATCCCTTTTGCAGGGAAATGGGACAACTGTTTCTTTTTTGCATAAATTTGCAGATCAAACAGCAACAGTATGGAGCTTCAGATAATTCCATGGAACGTTAACCCGGAGATCTTCCGGATAGGTAATTTTGCAGTAAGATGGTACGGCCTGCTTTTCGCCTCGGGATTCGTCTTCGGTTACTATATCATGAGGAGGATCTTCAAAAACGAGGGACTGGGAGACGCAACCCTTGACAGGCTGACCGTTTACATGGCTATCGGCACAATCGTCGGCGCCAGGCTTGGGCACTGCTTTTTCTATGAACCCGAATACTATCTTGCCCACCCCCTGGAGATACTGAAGGTCTGGCACGGAGGGCTGGCAAGTCACGGGGCAGCCATTGGCATTCTGCTGGCGCTCTGGCTCTTCGTCAGGAAGGAGAAGAAACCCTTTATCTGGATCATAGACAGGGTGGTTATTGTGGTGGCACTCGCCGGGACAATGATACGCCTGGGGAACCTGATGAACTCTGAAATTTACGGTGTTGAGACAACGCTGCCATGGGGATTTGTGTTCCTTCGCAACGGAGAGAATGCCCCTAAACATCCCACACAGATATACGAGGCTCTTGCATATCTCATCACCTTCGGCATCCTGATGCGCATCTATTGGAAAAACCTGGGCAAACAGAGGCCCGGGCTGCTATTCGGACTGTTCCTGGTACTTGTCTTCGGATTCAGGTTCTTCGTGGAATACATAAAGGAAGACCAGGTAGGGTTCGAGGCAGGGATGAAGCTGAACATGGGCCAGTGGCTGAGCATTCCTCTTGTGGTGGCCGGTATTGCTATACTCATATGGGCCTTCAGCAACAAGCGGACACCGGCGCCTGTGGCAGAATCATGGTCACCTAAAAAAGGAGTCCCCAGAAAATAGCTGAAAACCTGTTCGCCGGAGGTAAATGCCGTTTACAGGAAGAAGCCGGCTGAATGGATAATCCCGTACTTCGGGAAACGGTCAACTCTTACTGTTTCTTCAATATACCGTTGAAAATCAGGGTAAGTATCGCCTCAAGGCGATAGTTGATGTCAATTTCGCGCCTGCGCCAGAAAAGAGGAACTTCCATCCCCTTGAGCATTGTCTGTATTGCCATTGCGGTGTATTCACTGTCCTCCACGGCGAAGCTGCCCCTGTTGTTTCCTACATATACGAGAAGGCGGATGATGGCAAGCTCTTCGCGGTCATACCGCGCCCTGATCTTTTCAATGAACTCAAAATGATCGAGGTTTTTGTCAAAGACCGCGTTATAGTAGTTTGACAGTTTGGCAAACTCCCTCATCCTCACGTATATATAGTTTCGGAGCTTATCTGGCGGGGAATCCACCTCCTTGATTGCAGCGGTCAGCCTTCTGCGCAGCTGGTTTGCCTCATACAGCACCACCGCCTCGAATATCTCCTCCTTGCTCTGGAAATAATAATAAATTGAGCTTTTCCCTTTTTTCAGAGCCTGGGAAATCTCCTCCATCGTCGTCTTCCTGAAGCCGTAATGACTGAAAATCCTGCTGGCTGTCCGGATGATCCGTGCCCTGTATTCCTCTTTATCTACCATTTGATTTTACTCTTATGCAAAGATAATCAATTAATTCTAACAAAGTGGAACAAACGGGTCGGATATTCGAAAAGAGCTGAAATTGAATTATGTGAATGCCATTATTATCAAAATAAGGGTAATTATTAGTAATTTTGCTGATTAAATTGTGAGGGAAGAGCAGTTGATGAAAGTAGGGGAAAGGTATTACAGGAGCATCTGGCAAAATGAGTCCGACCGTGGGTCGGTTCATGTGATTGACCAGCGCAGGCTTCCGTTTGCCCTTGAAGTGATGACTCTCACGAGTGTGGATGACGTGTATGAAGCCATCCGGGGGATGGCGGTGAGGGGTGCGCCTCTTATCGGAGCCACGGCAGCATGGGGTGTTTACCTGTCTTTCATGGAGCACGGCGGCGGGAAGAAAAATCTTCGCCGTAATGAATTGAGCGGCGGAGATAAAAAGGATGACAACAGCGAACCGGTCAGCGCTGAAGACGTTTATAAGGCAGTGATCAGCGATGCACATCGGCTTAGGTCAGCCAGGCCTACTGCCGTCAATCTTGCGTGGGCAGTGGATTACATGACCGGGGTGATGAAATTTTTCCCTGAAGAGGGTGCCATGCGCCGGGCTGCGGAGGGATTATGCGATGAGGAAGCTGAACGCAGCAGGCTCATCGGGGTGTACGGACTGCCGTTAATTGAAGGATTAAGCACAAGGAAGGGAGGAGAGACCGTCAATATCCTGACTCACTGCAATGCCGGGTGGCTGGCATGTGTGGATTATGGCACGGCGCTGGCGCCGGTTTATCTTGCTCATGACAAAGGAATCAAGGTTCATGTCTGGGTTGATGAGACCCGTCCGCGAAACCAGGGCAGCCGCCTTACCGCATGGGAACTTCTCAACCACGGGGTGCCGTGCACTCTCATCACCGACAATGCCGGAGGGCTGCTGATGCAGAAAGGGATGGTAGACCTGGTGCTTGTCGGGTGTGACAGGGCGACGGCATCAGGAGATGTGATCAACAAGACGGGGACATATCTTAAGGCTCTCGCGGCCTTTGACAACGGAGTGCCTTTTTATGCGGCACTGCCGGTGTCAACATTTGACCTGTCTGTTGACCGCCCGGAACAGGTTGAGATTGAGGAGCGCGACGCCGGTGAGGTGAGTGCCATTGATGGCATCAGGATTGCGCCGGAAGGTGTTCATGTTTCAAATTATGGATTTGATGTTACGCCTGCACGTCTTATCACCGGTCTTATTACTGACCGCGGTATTTGCAGGGCGGATAAGGTATCGGTATTAAAAACAGTATCATAGGTTTTATGGAAGGGTTTGTCAAGTTTAACTGCTACTGGAGCCAGTCGGGCCCGGTAATTACTGATGAACAGTATGAGATCATCAATCACTGGAGGGAGATACTCTTCAATCTTGATCTTGTAGGTGCGTTTGAGAACGGAGTAGGATTCGGGAATATAAGCATACGCATAGGGAAATCATCCCAGTTTGTGATAACCGGGTCATCCACAGGTGATATACCGGAGCTTGAGCCCGGGCATTATGTGAAGGTGTCGTCATATAATATTGACGACAATGCGGTGATGTGCAGCGGGCCTCTGAAGGCCTCTTCGGAGTCGCTCACCCATGCTGCCATTTATACTGCTGACCCGGGCACCAATGCAATCATTCATGTTCACTCAATGCGGCTTTGGGAAGAGCTGATGAACAAGGTTCCCACCACTGATCCGGCAGTGGAGTACGG
Source organism: Bacteroidales bacterium (assembly GCA_027451265.1). GTDB lineage: Bacteria > Bacteroidota > Bacteroidia > Bacteroidales > VadinHA17 > SR-FBR-E99. Next base: position 13,595 of record DAIDJT010000032.1, read on the forward strand.
TACGCCCGGGATGGCGCGTGAGATGATCCGTATCTTCAGTGAACCGGAGGTATTTGAGAAGAGGATCATAGTAATGGCCGGTGACCGTGGCGGCCTGATCACCTTCGGATATGATCTTGATGAGGCGGGTGGGGTGCTGTTTGATTACATTAACAGGCATTAGGAGATTTGCGAGGTGCGAATTGCGAGGTGCGGGGTGCGATTTGCGAAATGCGAATTGTGATTGCCGATTTTGGTCATTCAGCATTGTAAAAGGTTTGCAGATATTTCAATTTGATATTATATTTGCACCCTGTTATTTCGGGCCCATAGCTCAGATGGTTAGCAGCACCTGACTCATAATCAGGGGGTCGCTGGTTCGATCCCAGCTGGGCCCACTCAAAATCAAGAAGTTACAACCTCAAAAGTTGTAACTTTTTTTTGGTGCCAGACTGGTGCAAGGATTTGGTGGAAAATGGCAGGCTTATTGTTCAAGAATATTCAGTACAAAATACAGCCATTGTTCATCAGGAATGCTTTT
>DAIDJT010000033.1 GCA_027451265.1 Bacteroidales bacterium
GATCTGCGAATACGGAGCTGTACTGATAAACGGCGCAAAGGTTTATACAATCAACTCCGAATCAACGGAGGTTGAAGACATAAAGAAGACAGTCAGGGAGACAGGTCTCGAGGGTGTGGAGAACATCAACTACCTGCAGGCAATAAAAAGGGTCATCGGAATGATCAATAAACCCCTGGCAAACTAAAACCAAAAGAACCAAAGAAAATGGCACTTGAAATAGAAAAGAAGTTCCTGGTGACAGGCGACTTCATGAAAGAATCGGCAAAGGCAACCAGGATCACCCAGGGTTACCTCAGTTCAGTACCCGAGAGGACTGTAAGAGTAAGAATAAAGGGTGACAAGGGTTACATAACAATCAAGGGTATTGGGAGCGCCTCAGGGGCATCACGCTTTGAATGGGAAAAGGAGATCCCCGTGGCAGAGGTGGAACAACTCCTTGCAATATGCGAACCCGGAGTGATAGACAAGACCCGTCATCTCGTCAGCTCAGGAAAGCATACGTTTGAAGTTGATGTGTTCCATGGTGACAATGATGGACTTGTGCTTGCAGAAGTAGAATTGTCATCTGAGGATGAGGCATTTGTAAAACCGGCATGGCTTGGCCAGGAGGTGACAGGTGATGCAAGGTACTACAACTCAATGTTGATGAAAAGTCCTTATAAAAGCTGGTAAATAATAGTCAGATCATGAATTCGTCCGTAAAAGAGCAGGTAAATGAAAGCGGAGTGTTTGATCCGCTTGACATGCAAAACTACAGGGTTGAAAAGCTTCCGAAGAGATCAAAGGGTAAATTTGAAAAATGGCTTGCTGTTGCCGGGGTTCCTCTCGCAATCATAAGCTTTATTCTCCTTGCATTTGTTATCAGGATACCGTTTCTGAGTGACATTGATCCGGAGAGACTTATCTCTTCTGCGGCAAAAAAGGCCTATGTGACCCTTGGCGCTGAGGGTTTCGTGCGGACGAATATCATGATGCTGGCAATCTTTGTTGCCGCACTCATTCTGTGGATCACCGAGGCAATACCAAATTACCTGACCTCCCTGATAATCATAATAAGCCTCATTCTGACCAAGGTGCTGCCAGAGAAAGAAGCTCTGGCTCAGCTTGGCCATCCTGTCATGTGGCTGAATATAATGTCGTTTGTGCTGGCGAGCATGCTGGTTGCCACGGGTGTTGCTAAACGGTTTGCACTGTGGTTCATTATCAGGTTCGGGAAGAGTGCGTCATCAATCTTTATCAGTTTCATCCTGATAAACCTTGTGCTCTCTGCATTCATCTCAGCCACAACAGCAAAGGCGGCAATATTGCTTCCCATTTTCATGGTGATAGCTTCAATATACGGAGCACATTCGGGTACAAGGAATAATTTCGGACGGAGCATTGTCTTGCAGAACCTGTTGAATATCAATATTGGAGCCGGTGCTTTCGTGACAGGATCGGGTGCCAACCTGCTGGCTGCTGCACTTATCGGAGGGGCTATCGGGGGAAAGGTGTTCTTCGGAGACTGGATGATGGCGATGTTTCCGATCATGGTCGGTCTCATGTTCATCGGGTACATCATTGCCATGAAGGTATATTTTCCTCTTGCACCCGGTGAAAGACTTCCGCAGATTGAAGGAGGAATGGACAGGCTTCGCGATGAGCTGAAGAAACTGGGAAAGATAGATATCCAGGAGATCAAGGCTATAGTTCTTTTTGTCTTCATACTCGGATTCTGGGCTACCGACCGCCTGCACGGGATAAGCGCCACTTCGGTGGCGTTTGTCGGGGCTGTCATTGCCCTTCTGCCAAGGGTGGGAATTGTTAAGTGGAATGACGTGGATGTGCCATGGCACCTCATGCTCTTCTCAGCAGGCGCATATACACTCGGTTCAGGCTTTGATTACACTGACCTGCCGTCAATAGCTGTCAATGCAATCTTTGACCATATGGGCATAGGTCAGGAAACTCCCTTCTGGCTCCTGTATGTACTTCTTACGGGTGTCATGGTCTTCAGCGCCCTCCTCTTCCAGTCGAAGACGATGAGGGCAATGATCTTCATTCCGATAGCCATCGGCGTTGCCAACCGCTTTGGTTTCAGCGTCATCAGTCTTGCACTTCCGGTGGCATTCATGATCGAACACGTTTATGTGCTTCCCTTTAACAGCAAACCTGCTGCACTGCTCTATGAGACAGACCAGTACAGCATTTCCGATGCATTCAAATTCGGTATTACGATGATGATAATTGCCTGGCTGCTAATCATTATTGCAGGGGAAACATGGTTCAGATTCCTTGGCATCACGCCGAACGGAGTATTCGGCCTGTTCTGACATAACCGCCGATGATCGAGAAAAACGTAAAAATACATGACAAATTCTCCCTCGAACTTAAATTCGGGTACTCTACCAGGAGAAAACTAAAGGAGAACCTTTTCGAGGTAAATACCTGGATATTCATTCCCAACAGTCTGGATATCAACAGGCAAACCTATGACAAATCAGATTTCTACAAAGATCTGAAGTCGAATATCAGGCTCATCACCCCTGAGTTCCTCCTGCGTGATATTGCCGACCGGGTAAAGTCGCCGTTTGTCCATCTCGAGGCTTCATTCAACGCACTGGCAGCCAATCCCACACGTGGTAACGCCAGGGAGTATGAGCACCAGATTAAGATGTTCAATTCAATCCTCAAGTCATCGCTTCGTGATCATCGCGAACATACTATACGGAACATTGAGACTGAGGATCGTGACTATCTTATTTCGAATTACCTGCAGAGCTCACGCGATATACTTTTAAACTACAGGAGTCTGAGGCAAATAATTGCTGTGCCTACAGTAAGCAGGGAACTGTTCTCACTATACCTTCTTGGTGATGAATTCATGAGCAATCTCATCGAGCAACATACCTTTCTTCTGGCCGATGAGATCCGAAAGCGCTATCCGGAGTTGTACACCCAGACCGGTCTGATGCTGACAGAACTCATCCATGGAGAGGTTGAATACAGGAAATCGAAAGGTTTTCCTGTTGCTGAGAACCGTGGTGAGGAGGAGATCAGGGAACTGATATACAGGCGGGGTGTTCTGAAGAAGCTTTTCGAGAGTCAGCTGTTCCTGGCAACAAGAAAGAAAAAGGACGGATTCATTGCTGAACAGCTCATTTACAGCATTGCCGCCGGATTTGCAATGATCTTCGCAACTGGAATTGCCTTTGCATTCCAGCAGAAGTACGGAAACTTCACAATACCGCTCTTCGTTGCCCTTGTTATCAGCTACATGCTCAAGGACCGTATCAAGGAGCTTACAAGGTACTACTTCGCAGGGAAGCTGAAGAAGATTTTCTTTGATCATAAGACCAGGATATCGGTCACCCCGGACAAATCAGTCGGCTGGTGCAAGGAGAGCTTTGATTTTGTCTCAGCTGAAAAAGTGCCCGCTGATATCCTTGACATACGCGGCAAATCGCTTGTGCTTGAAGCCCAGAACGTCAGGGGATGGGAGAAGGTGGTGCTTTACAGGAAGCTCATGAAGCTCGACAGGCCATCACTTGACGGAATTTTCACACATTATACGATAACGGGTGTCAATGACATAATAAGGTTCAATGTATCGAACTTCATTCACAATATGGACAATCCAGAGATACCGTTCAGGATGCTGACCGGTGACAGCTTTGAGGAATTAAGCGGTCAGAAGGTCTATTATCTCACGTTTGTAATCGACCTGAAGTATGACGGGGAGAGGCAGTTAACCATGTACAGGGTCACTTTCAACAGATCCGGCATACTGAAAATCGATTCTCTGTAGCTTTATTTTTCTCTTGATTACAAAATCCTTACATTTATGGTGACCCAAACAACCATGAATGAGACTTGCCAGACGTAACGTTGCCAGCATTGTCATTGCCTCACTCCTGATTATTGCTGCTATTACAATAGCTTCTCTTACCGTGGGACGTGATATCTATTACGGATCGCGTGATGATGGGCTCCTCTCCTTTGCGATAGTAAATGCAAGTGGTTATCTCTTCTTCCTGTTCATGCCGGTGGAGGTTGCTTTTGTCTATTATCTTCAGGGTGAAATAAATGTGATTGCCCTTAATGCAGTGGCCATTGGTACAGCATTATTCTCGCAAACAATTGACTACCTTATAGGCTTTTCAGTGAGCAATAAGTTTATAGACAAGCTTATCGGCCGTCGCCGCTATGAGAAAGCTGAAAAACAGATTGAAAAATACGGGAATTTCACGGTATTTCTTTTTAATGCACTTCCTCTCTCCTCACCTGTCATCTCACTTGCAGCCGGAATGATACGCCATCCCGCCAGGGTCACTGCAATCTACACCGTGAGCGGACTCCTGGTAAAGTACATTGCCCTTACCTTAATCTTCTGAAGACAGAACCACTCACTGTGCCTTTAAAATGAAACAGCCGGGGCTTTAAAGGTGTCAGGGTCATAATATGACCTGTTCCAATGAATTTACCCTGTATGAAACAGTGATTAATAGTTTCTGACATCAAGTATAATTTGATACCGGAGGCTTTTCATAACCTCCGGCAGATCAAATATTTAAACCCAAAGAATACTTTTGAAAAAGAATCATGCCTGTTTTGCGTACTGCACCTCAGCGTAGATGCGGACGTCATCGCTGACCAGCACTCCCCCGGTTTCGAGGGCTGCGTTCCAGTTCAGACCCCAGTCCTTGCGGTTGATCTTGCCGTTGAGGCTGAACCCGGCCTTTGTGTTGCCCCACGGGTCTTTGCCCTGACCGCCGAACTCCACATCAAGCTTCACGGGATTTGTCACTCCCCTGATGGTAAGGTCTCCCTTAAGCAGCCAGGTCTCATCATCAATCTTTTCCAGGCGTGAAGAGACAAAACTCATCACCGGGAAGTTCTCTGCATCAAAGAAATCAGCGCTACGGAGATGCGCATCCCTTTGTTCCGCATTTGTGAAGACCGATGCCGTGTTTGCCTCGAAACTGATCTTTGCAGTCGTAAAATCATCACCTTCGGTTTCAACCTCTGACTTGAACTCCTTGAAGGTACCTGTAACAGTGGTGATCATCATGTGCTTCACCTTGAATTCTATATCGCTGTGCGCCGGATCAATGACCCATTTCGTTGTATTCATGATATTATAGGTTGAATTGTTTAACATTTGTTCATCATGAAAAGAACAACAAAATACCGGGTTTGTTCAATAAAACATGCACAATGTCAGCTGGCAGCTGGCAAAAGGTAACAGGCAGGAACTCAGATGCTGTATTTTATACCGGTCAGCGACTCGGATATTTCCCAGAGTCTGGAGGCAAGATCGGCCTTGTAGAGCCTGGCGGCGTCATTGGTGAGGACTGGATAGCCTTTATGGTTTCGCGGACCGTCAGGGCCTATGAATTCTCCGCCGCGGAGATCAGGGTTTGTTGCAGCGAAAAGTGTCGGGAGGGCACCTTTGTCTGCAGGTTGCGCTACGATCCTCATCAGGGTTTTCATCACCTGGCCGGTCTCTCTCTCTGATCCTCTTGAAAGAAGGTTTGTCACGCTGATTCCCGGGTGACAGGCAACACTTATTGTAGAAACAGCTGCCCGTTCAAACCTGTTCTGTAGTTCCACCGCGAAGAGAAGGTTTGAAAGCTTGCTCTGACGGTAAAACCTCATCGGATTGTAACCCTTTGAGCCGTCGAGGTTGTTAAAATCAATCCTGGCATTGCGGGCTGCAATGCTGCTTGTGACAACCACCCTCGATAACGGTGTGGCCGTCAGCAACGGCAGAAGATGCGCTGTAAGCGCGAAATGACCAAGATGGTTGGTGCCGAACTGGAGCTCAAATCCGTTTTTGGTCAGGCTGTAAGGGGGAACCATGACACCTGCATTGTTTATCAGTACGTCAAGCCTGTCGAAGCGTGCAGCGTACTCTTCTGCAAATCTCCTTACAGATTCAAGGTCAGCCAGGTCAAGCTGCATGACAGACACCGGCTGATGGCCGTTCACCGGCATGATCCTGGCGGCAGCCTTTTCCCCCTTCTCCCTGTTTCTTACTGCCAGCACAAGATCAGCTCCCTTCGATGCAAGGACCCTTGCGGTTTCAAAACCTATTCCGTGACTGGCACCTGTTATTATTATCCTTTTTCCCTTTAATTCTCCGATTCGATCAGAAGTCCATTTATCCATATCAGTTCAAAAAAATGAAATCAGCCTGCAGCTGAAAAATTTCAGCAAATATAGGACAAATCGCTGAGACATGGCATAGGCAGGCCTGTCTCAGGAGAAGCGCCGTGAGCATGTCAGAGCTTCACGGAGTAGGTAATGCCGAGCAGGTTTTCAAAGGGAGGTTTGCTGACCCTGCTGTCATTATAAATATATTCAATCCCGAAGGTATGCCTTTTGTTCATGGTATACTCAATCCCCGCCATTGATCTCCATTTGTCCACACCATATTCATTCTGGCTGAAAAGCTGTGTGTGCATTTCAACGTTTATGTAAGGTCTGACCGGAATGCCCCTTACATCATAATCAAGTTCAAACCTGACCCTGTGGTACCAATCCGGTTCTTCATCCTCCGGGTCTTTTATGTAGGTTTTAAACTGCTCCTGTATCCGGTACCTTACGGAAAAAGTAAAACGGGCCACTGAGGGGGCAGTGCCTTTCATCTGAACGAACCAGCGGTGGCGAGGATGGTACCGGTCATCTTTCTCCATCTGGTCAATGAACCTGTAATAGATTCCGGCATTGAAATAATCATTGAACTTGTACCGCAGCCCGGGCTCAATATAAAACTTGTCAATATTCCTTCCATTCTCATTGGTCCTGATACTGGCTTCCAGATCAGCCCTGAGTCCCTTCACGATATCCTTTGAAGCGCTGGCCTCATACCAAATTCCGTAGTCAGTCTTCTGTCCTGAAGCAGATATGGCAATAAGCATTATTAAAAGTAATGTTGCCGGTCTTTTATTCATCATCAGTGTCATCTGGTTTCACAAAAGCATACTGGTCGGCCAGGTTTACTGAACGCCCCCTGTCCTCATAGTAAATTATCATTCTGCAGGTGTCTTTAAGAAAATTGATCTCCCCTATCTCTACCTTTTTTATTTCCTTCAGCCCGGTACGTTCCCTGAGGTCAGCAATCATCTCATCATATTTCTCAGGGACAATCAGGTTGATTTTTTCATAAACAATTGACTTTGATGAGATGTGCCTGAGGAGCCAGACCTTTTCAAGGCCGATTGTAATCAGCACCACTATTAAATTGGCGAAGACGATCTCCATCCAGCCGGTACCTGTGGTCAGGGCATTGATCACCGAAACACCGATTACCAGGAACAGGTAGGTCATCTCCTTGATAGGCATTGGATTTGTCCTGTACCTGATTATCCCGAAAATGGCAAAAAGCCCGAGTGCAAATCCTATCTGCAGGCTGACGCTCTCAAGCATGTAACAAAGAAGAAAGACCACGCTTGAGATCAACACATATGTAAACAGATAGTCCTTTCGCCTGCTTGTACCATAGTAGAGCCATCTTACCAGGATAAGTATCACTGCCAGGTTGATGCCGAACCGTATCATCAGCTCCGGCATTCCTGTAAGGCCAAACATCCCCTGTCCTGTTAATGTGGCGCCACCGTCAGGCAGCACCGTTCCTGTTAAATTCATCCCTGATCTTTTTAATAAGTAAAAACTTTGGTTTCAGAATATTCTGTTTGGGAGCGCCGTTCACCATCGCCATTCCCATTGCATATTTGCTGAATCCGGTCTTCCTGATCCCTAGCTCTTTCAGCTGGCAGAAGAATGGAGACTGCGAGGTTGACTTATCACTTTTTATTTCTGCAATTGCAAGGAATGGCATTCTTACGGTTTCACCCTTTAAATTGTTCCATTGAAGATTGTAATCGATTGTTATCCTCTCTGATCGCTCAAAACTGACGAGTGTAATGCGTGTAAACCCGGTATTGATAACTGCCTTCAGGTTACCGGCATCAGAGGATATAAGTTCATTGAGGAATATCTGCGACTGATCAATGTGATTCATGTCTCCGGGCTCCTTCTCGAGGCGCGATTTACATGTACGGCCCTTGTTTGATTTCTGCTTCACCTCAAGGAAGGTGAGGCCGTTTGACTCGTATGTCCTGATCCTTACCTTCGCCCTGTTCAGTTTTCCTGTGACATGCTGGTTATAGAACCTCAGGTCAGGAGTGTCAAAATAGACGGTCTTGTACCTGAACCTGCGCATTTTCGCTATTTCCAGAGCCTTGTATTCTTTCCGGATATTACCCAGGAGATATGGCAGCTTGCTGACTGAAAACAGGTATTTGGTATCAACACGGTTCATGTACCTGACGCTGCCCATCTCATCAAGCCCCACAGGTTCAAATCCTTTAAGTATTTGCGCTATATCCGTACACGGATCCATTTGATATCCCGAATAATTGACTTTCGCTGTCCCTTAATATATCTGCAATATAGTTCAGTCCAAAATGAAAATAACGACTTGCAGCGCCGCTATATTTCACTTCCGCGGACAAATAAAGGTTAAATAACCGTAAAAGAGAAATGCCCGCATCACTCTTCCATAAACGGGAATCTCCATCGTGGATTATTGGAAGGCCGGTGTTCCTTCTGAATTATCTGCTTCACCCTCTCAATTATTTCCGGATGTTCTGCAGAGATATCTGTAGTTTCCTGCGGGTCATTACTTCAGAACCCTTTGAACCAGGCCTGGAACTGGTCACCGAGCCATGGAACAGGCTTCATCTCCCCCTGGATTGACCAGATAAGACTCATCAGCCAGCCCACGAACAGAAGTATGCCGCCTACGGCCCATATAACCGGCCCGACAATTGGCAACACCCTGAGAATGGTTAATCCGAGCCATACGATTATGAAGCCCAGGTTCTGCCTGATATAATAACTGGCCAGCTCCTCCTTCTTGCTTGAATTGACAATAAGGGCTACTATCCACCCGATGACAAACAGGTGCGAAACAATGGCCTTCGTCTTTGCATCCATGTTGATGAGATTTAGGTACATTCAAAAATAGCTATAAAAGCATCAATAAACAGGGTATTATGAAAAATTTCGGTTAAAACGACCTCAATGAGGACAGGGTTGCGCGGAATAGCTAATTTTGTGCCCTGACATTTTCCCGGCATGAATTACATCACCGCACACACAGGCGAGTTCGCAGCGCTGGCCGTAGCAATCTTCTGGACCGTTACCGCCCTGGCATTCGAATCAGCCAGCCGGAAGGTGGGCTCCCTCACAGTCAATATCCTGAGGCTGGGTCTGGCATTCTTCTTCATCGGATTCTATACTCTTATTGCGCGCGGTCATTTTCTGCCGGTTGATGCCAGTACTCACAACTGGATCTGGCTGGGCCTTTCCGGGATTGTAGGGCTGGTTTTAGGTGACTATTTCCTTTTCCGTTCCTACCCTCTCATAGGGTCAAGGTTTTCAATGCTGATAATGACTCTGGCCCCGCCATTGGCTGCCGTCTTCGGCTATTTCATCCTGGGAGAGGCACTTAACATTATGCAGATGGCCGGGATGATCATCGTAATCTTCGGAATCAGCCTGGCAATCTTCAAAAAGCCTGTCAGGGGTGAACGGTTGTCAATAAAGATAGCGCCCGCAGGGCTTCTTTTCGCCTTCATAGGTGCCCTGGGACAGGGGCTGGGCATAGTGCTCAGCAAGTATGGAATGGAAGATTACAATGCATTTGCGTCAACACAGATACGGATCATTGCAGGGATTGCGGGTTTTGCAATCATTATTACACTGCTGCGGAGATGGGGAAATGTTGCGGCAGCATTGAAGAATCCTCCCGCAATGAAGGCCCTTCTTCTGGGTGCCTTCTTTGGCCCCTTCCTGGGAATCTCCTTCTCCCTGCTCTCAGTGAAGCACACCCAGGCAGGGATTGCATCGACAATAATGGCAATCGTGCCCGTTCTGATACTGGCACCGTCAGTATGGATATACAAGGAAAAGATCACCGCTGTTGAGGTAGCCGGGGCTGTCATCAGCGTTGCAGGCGTGGCTTTCTTCTTTATCTGATCGGCCGGCTCCCGGCCTTTCCATATTACGTGCCCGGCAGGTTATGTGACGTCCGGGAATCCTGCTTCTGACCAACCCATGCAAGGCTTTCACCTTGATTTCAGCCCCTCCCTTATTGCCCTGAGAAGCCTGCCGTCAACATCCTCGGTATACTCCCAGAACATCACCCCGCCAAGTCCCTTCTCCCTGACATATTTCATCTTGGCTGCAATGGATACCTCATCATCGTAGGAGATGAAGACCGAATCACTTTCATTCCACAGGAACGGTGCAGAAGCGGATGAGTCGTAAAACCTTGCAAAGCCCGGATCTTTCAGGGCATTAAGAACCTCAATATAAGGCATACCTGCACCGGTAGTGGAGGCATTCCTGTAGAGCCCGTTGTTGACCGGCTCAACACCCTTCCAGACCCTGCCGTAGAATGGAATGCCAATATTCAGCTTCTTCAGCGGCACTCCGGCCCTGAGGTGCAGTTCCACAGCCCTTTCGGTGGCATCACCGTCAGGGGCATCAATTGATGAGAGCCCAAGATTGGCATGATGACCTGCCTGGTAGGAGCCGCCGTGATGCAAATCATACGTCATGATATTTATGAAATCAAGGTATCGGGATAGCGGCCCGAGCTCTGTATTTTCTGCATAAAGCTCAGTTGCGCCCGTGGCAATTGTCAGAAGGTACTTTTCTTTTCTGCCCTCTTCCGCCGCAAGAGAATCGATATGCTTTCTGATACACTCAAGCAGCAGTGTGAAGTTGTGCACATCCTCCGGCCTGTAGGTATTTCCGGCACCTGGATGATTAGGGTATTCCCAGTCGATGTCGATCCCGTCAAGTGTGTAGTCACGGATAAATTGGGCCGCACTGGCACCGAAACGGTTCCGGGAAGAATCAGTCAGCGCCGCATCGGAGAAGTTACCCGACCAGCCCCAGCCACCAACGGATACAAGTATCTTAAGGTCAGGATTTATCTTTTTAAGCGAATTAAGGGCACTGATATCGCCGGCATTCATCTCTGTGTTGTCAATGCCCTCACTGCCGAACATCACTTCGCCGTTGACAACATTGGCAAAGGCATAGTTGATATGCGTAAGGCCGGATGCATCAATCTTTGAAAAATCATAGTTCCTGTATCCGGCAACGTATCCTACAACCATATAATCGGATGAAGTTGGCCTGCTGCCGCAGGAAACTGCGATCAATGCCAGAAATGAAAGAAAAAATACAACATGCTTTTTCATGTTCCAGGGCTTACATTGGTTGATGCAATTTATAAAAAAAACCAAATGAAGGGCACCTAAGGCAATCACAGCCTATCATTTGCGTTATCCGTTATATTTGTTCCGGAAATAATACCCGGAAACCATGACAGAACAGGAATTTGACAACGAAGTGAGAAGGCTTTTCGAGGAACATGAAAAGCTTATTGAGAGACCCAATGCAAAAAAGGTTGGCGGCAACGGCATCTTTGACCGGTACATCAATCCGATCATCACCCGTGATCATGCGCCGGTGTTCTGGAGGTATGACCTTGAGTACCGGAGCAACCCGCACCTGATGACCCGGCTGGGCATCAACACCACCTTTAATGCAGGGGCCATAAAGCATGAGGGGAAATTCTGCCTTGCCCTGCGGACAGAGGGATTTGACGTCAAATCGTTTTTTGCAGTGGCTGAGAGTCCCAATGGTATTGATAACTGGCGCTTCCGCAATCGCCCGATAGTGATGCCGGTGACGGATGACCCGGAGATGAATGTTTATGACATCCGCCTCACCCGGCATGAGGACGGCTGGATTTACGGCCTCTTCTGCGCAGAGCGAAAGGATAAGAGCAAGCCTGATGACTCGTCAGCAGCCCTCGCCAGTTGCGGTATAGCCCGTACAAGGGACCTTGATAACTGGGAGAGACTCGATGACCTCAGGTCAGGCGCGGCACAGCAGCGTAACTGCGTACTGCACCCGGAGTTTGTTAACGGGAAATACATGATCTACACCAGGCCACAGTCAGGTTTCATAGAGACCGGTGACAGCGGAATCTCAGCAGGATTCTGTGAAAGCATGGAGCATTCTTTGCTGGGAGAGGAAATCCTTGTTGACCCTCGTCAGTACCACACCGTAAAGGAGGTGAAGAACGGCCAGGGACCGGCACCGCTGAAGACGGAATACGGATGGATACACCTTGCTCACGGAGTCAGGAGAACGGCAGCCGGATTGCGCTACACCCTCTATCTCTTCATGACCTCCCTGGAGGAACCATGGAAAGTCATTAAAAGACCATCAGGTCACTTCTTGGAACCACTTGATGAAGAGAGGGTTGGCGATGTATCCAACGTTGTTTTCAGCAACGGCTGGATAGCCGATGATGATGGCACGGTCTTTGTTTACTATGCCAGCTCAGATACAAGGATGCACGTGGCAACAACAACAATGGAGAAACTGATTGATTATGTGATGAATACGCCGGAAGATGCAGGTCGCACGCAACTGTGTGCAGCACAGCGTGACCGGATGATCGAAAATAACCTGAAAATTATGGGTCAAAAGTATCCGTATATCAGATTTTGATTTATGTTTGCGCCTCAAATTCCGGGTAGCATTTTCATGACCTGAAATGAAGCTGTGAATAACTCACTCACGTACAGGTTATGAGGCTGAAAAACAGATATTAACAGACATATTTTGCATGTTGATATCTTTTGCCCGGAGGGGATACCGCAGGTTGTCCATTTAATAACTTAGCGGAAATTTTATGAAACTTTTTAATAACTAAAACGAATAATTAACAACCAGAAAAAAAGGTAAAGTTTTTTACCGAAGTATGAACGCTAACAGAAAAGAGGCAACGGCTGCTCGTGTTGAGAGCCGCCTCATGGGTTGTTCTTCTGACGAAGAACCTGGCGCGGGTACCATGATCTTCCCGCAGATCGGATCCCACGATCGTTTAGTTAGCAACCGGAGTTCGGAATTCATACGCCGCTACTTCCCCCTTGCAAATGCTGAATCCTGGAATGACTGGCGCTGGCAGCTGCGCAACTCTTTCACCACTGCCGAGGCCTTGTCTCGTGTCATGACACTGACCGATGATGAGATCAATACCCTCAACAGGCTGAAAGGCAGGCTGCCGCTCAGGATCACTCCTTATTACCTGTCGCTCATCTATGATTCGGAGCCATGGTCACCGCTGCGGCGCACCATGATACCGACAAGTGATGAGCTGATCATTACCGATGCCGAAAAGGCTGACCCTCTCAATGAGATGGGAAGCAGCCCCGTACCGGGTATCGTTCACCGTTACCCTGACAGGGCTCTCTTCACTGTGACCCAGTTCTGCTCTTCTTACTGCAGGTACTGCACCCGCTCTCATTCCGTGGGCAAGCTGGGCCATCTCACCAAAGGTGAATGGGAAAGAGCTTTTGAATATCTCAGGGAACATACGGAGATTCGTGATGTCATCATCAGCGGAGGCGACCCTCTCACGATGAATGACAGCAAGATCGAGTACCTGCTTTCAAACCTGAGGGCCATAAAGCATATCGAGATACTCAGGATTGGCACCAAGGTGCCGGCCGTACTGCCGCAGAGAATCACCCCGCAACTGGTGAACATGCTGAAGAAGTACCATCCGCTGTTCCTCAGCGTCCACTTCACCCATCCTGATGAGATTACCCCCGAAACACGCAGGGCATGCGAGATGCTCGCCGATGCGGGAATGCCTCTTGGGAGCCAGAC
>DAIDJT010000034.1 GCA_027451265.1 Bacteroidales bacterium
CCATCCCACTGTGTTGCCGGGATGGAGCCTGCGCCTTGTCAGGTCGGCTGCATAAATCAGTTCCTCCATTGGAGCTTCTTCCCAGAGGCTGAGTGCCTCACCAACGGTAAGGCGGGCACCCCTGGCCAGCCTGTCGTATAACTGTTCTCTGATTCCCATCCTGTGACCACCTCCGCATTTTGGCGGGAGGCTGTAAAGGTAATACATTAAAGCAATATCATTCAATAATTTGATTAACTTTACCCCCCTGAACAGGCTCTTTACTGTTCCTCAGACATGATTCAAAATGGATAAAAAACCTATAGTTGCAGGCATAACGCAGGGAGACATGAATGGCATCGGATACGAGATCATTATCAAGGCTCTGTCTGACCCTGAAATTGCTGATCTCTGCGTACCGGTAGTCTACGGTTCGCCCAAAGTAGCTGCATATCATCGCAAAGTGCTTAATATCACCAATTTCAGTTTCAACAATATCCGTTCGGCAGCTGAAGCACACCCCAAAAAGGTAAATCTTGTCAACTGCCTGGGAGATGATGTGCATGTGGAACTTGGCAAATCCACACCTGAAGGGGGCCAGGCATCGCTTGCAGCCCTTGAGGCTGCTGTTGCTGACCTGACGGCTGGCAGGATAGATGTGCTGGTGACAGCACCCATCGACAAGAGCAACATACAATCAGACAAATTCCGGTTTAACGGTCATACTGATTATCTCAGGGCAAAGACCGGCTCGCACGAGGCCCTGATGCTCATGATCTCAGAGAGCATGAAGATAGGGTTTGTCACTGAGCACATGCCGCTGAAGGATGTACCGGGATCAATCACTACAGGCAATATTCTTGGCAAGCTGAGACTCCTGAACAGGTCCCTGCTGCAGGACTTTGCCATTCGCGGACCGAGGATAGGAGTGTTGAGCCTCAATCCTCATGCCGGTGATGGCGGATTGCTGGGACTGGAGGAGAAGGAAATTATTATTCCGGCCATTGCAAAGGCGAATGAGGAAGGAATACTGGCTTTTGGTCCGTACTCATCAGACGGTTTCTTCGGCTCAGGCGCCTTCAGCCGTTTCGATGCCGTTCTGGCAATGTATCATGACCAGGGTATGGGCGCCTTTAAAGCCCTCGCCTTTGACACGGGTGTCAATTTCACGGCAGGGCTGCAGGTGATACGCACCTCTCCGGTTCATGGAACTGCATTTGACATTACGGGCAGGAACGAAGCATCGGGCAACTCCATGCGTCAGGCTATCTATGCTGCCGCAGACATCTTCCGCAACAGGGAAATGTATCACGAGATGATGCGAAACCCGCTCCAGCCGCAGAAGATTGAGATACATCCCGAACATGTGGATGAGCTTCCTCCCGAGACTGAAAACTATGACCACCCGTTATGATCGATTATATTTCCGGCACCGTGACCGAACTCAATCCTGCCATTGCAGTGATTGAATGCAACGGCATCGGCTACAGTATAAATATTTCCCTGAACACTTATGCCGCCCTTGAAAAGGAGGTATCATGCAGGATACTGATCCATGAGTCTATCCGTGAGGATGCGCATTTGCTGTTCGGCTTTGCCACCGCTGACGAGCGTGATCTCTTCAGACAGCTCATCACCGTCAGTGGCGTGGGGGCAGGGACGGCTAGGATGATGCTTTCATCGGTGGCTCCGTCGGACCTGAGAGAGGCAATCATCAGTGGTGACGTGGCCATTCTCAAGGGTGTCAAAGGCATAGGTTTGAAGACCGCACAAAGGATAATTGTTGACCTGAAAGACAAAATCGGAAAACATGCCGTTTCCGGCGAAATTCTTGCATTTTCCGACAATACTGCACGCGAAGAAGCGTTATCTGCTTTAGTGATGCTTGGATTTGCCAGGAGCAGCGTCTCAAAGGTTATTGATAACATCCTCAGGGAAAACAAAAAACTCCAGGTGGAAGAGATAGTCAGGAAGGCGCTGAAACTGTTATAAACAGGGTGCCGGATTGCAGTTTTCTACACATATTGGAGGTCTATTGATCAGGGTGGGGCTATTGATTCTCCTCTCCCTTTCCTCATTTGTCATTAAAGCTCAGACCAACCCCGGTGATTCGCTTCTCAGGCTGAACCGTGACCCCGCATTCCCGTGGGAGGCAAAGAAATCATCACCACTCTTCCTGCAGAATCCGTCGAACATCACCACCCGGGTGGAATATGACGGCCGGAACAACCAGTATATCATCTACCAGAAGGCGGGCAGCCTCGACTTCCGCCGGCCGGTTTACATGAGTGCGGATGAGTACCGCAAGTTTGAGTTCAACCAGGCGATGCGCGAGTACTGGGACGCCACCCTTCGTGGCGATGCAACCGGGTACCGCTCGTCACTGATCCCGCAGATTGAGGTGGGAGGGGAGACTTTTGACCGGATCTTCGGAAGCAATGTCATAAGCATCGTCCCGCAAGGATCGGCAGAACTCATTTTCGGCATCAATATTTCGCATACTGAAAACCCCACTCTCTCCGAAAGGCTTCGTACAATACCGACATTCGACTTCCAGGAAAAGATCCAGATGAATGTCACCGGCACCATTGGTGACAAGATGCAGCTTGGGATCAACTACAACACTGAAGCGATGTTCGAGTTTGAAAACAGGACCAAGCTCGAATACTCCGGCAAGGAAGATGAGATAATCAAAAAGATCGAAGCAGGTGACGTAACTCTTCCTCTTAATGGCACCCTGATCACCGGCAGCTACAGCCTCTTCGGCCTGAAGACCGAACTGCAGTTCGGCAAGCTGACGATGACAACCGTCTTCTCCCAGCAGAAGGGAGAGTCTTCAGTGGTGGAGGTAAAAGGAGGTTCTCAGATCAGCGAATACCAGATCACGGCTGACAATTACGAAGCCAACCGTCACTTCTTCCTGGCACAGCAGTTCAGGCAAAATTTTGATGAGGCGCTGTCAAACCTGCCTATCGTCAGCACCGGCCTGAACATCGAAAAGATAGAGGTCTGGATAACCAATCAGACCAGCCGCTTCGAGGATGTAAGCAACAGGAACATCATTGCTTTCCTTGACCTTTCAGAGAACCAGGCGAATATTTTCAATACCGTGCCCGGGTTCCAGGGCACTCCGGGCGCCCCTCTCAACCCCTCAAACAACACCAACGGGCTGTATGATCAGCTAAACACCACATACAGTACGGTCAGGAACATTGACCAGGTGGCTGATGCCTTCGCGGGGTTGTATCCCGGCTTCCAGATTGGCCGTGACTATGAGAAGATAGAGAACGCCCGCAAACTGACCGAACGGGAGTATACTGTCAACAGGCAGCTGGGCTATATCTCACTTAACGTTGCCCTCAACAATGATGAGGTCCTGGCAGTTGCCTATGAGTACACGCTTAACGGCCAGGTCTACAAGGTTGGCGAATTCTCCACTGATGGCATCACAGCACCTGATGCCCTGATCCTCAAGCTTATAAAGGGAACAGCCCTCAGTCCCCAGATACCCACCTGGAAGCTGATGATGAAGAACATCTACAACATTGGTTCCGGCAGGATTGAACCGAAGAACTTCGAGGTCAACATACTATACCAGGATGACAAGACCGGAAATGCCCTGAACTACCTGCCAGGCACCCCGCTTGACGGCCAGGTTCTGCTGCAGGCTCTTGGTCTTGACCAGCTCAACTCACAGCTTGACCGTCAGCCTGACGGCCTGTTCGACTTCGTTGAAGGGATCACCGTTATGGGAGAAAGGGGAAGGATAATTTTCCCTGTGCTTGAACCGTTCGGCCGTCACCTGCTGAAGTATATCACTGATCCTGAGCAGATCAGGAAATACGTCTTCACCGAGCTATATGACTCCACCCAGACGGTTGCCAGGCAGATGGCCGAGAAGAACAAGTACATGCTCAGCGGTCAGTTCACATCGGCCTCAGGTTCCGAGATAAAACTCAATGTGGCGAATATCCCGGCCGGGTCTGTCAAGGTCACTGCCGGCGGTGTCACCCTGACCGAGAACGTCGACTATACCGTTGACTATAACATGGGCTCGGTCAAGATCATAAACTCTGCAATCATCGAGTCTCAGACGCCGGTCCAGGTATCACTTGAAAGCAACCAGTTCTTCGGGCTGCAGACCAAAACACTGGTGGGCACCCATCTGAATTACCGTCTCTCTGACAGATTTAACCTGGGAGGGACCGTGCTCAGGCTTACTGAAAGACCTTATACCCAGAAGGTTACTTACGGAGATGATCCGATATCAAACACAATCTACGGTTTTGATGCATCATACCGGTCTGAGTCACAGCTGCTGACCAATGTCATTGACTGGCTGCCGTTCATTGAAACGAATGCTCCTTCTTCCATCAACTTCTTTGGCGAGTTCGCCCACCTGGTACCCGGGCACAGCAGGGCCATCACCTCAGAGGGAGCTGTATACATCGATGACTTCGAGGCCAGCGAGATATCACTTGACCTGAGGGCCTTCAATGCATGGTCACTGGCCAGTGTGCCGCAGGGGCAGGATCAATTCTTTCCGGAAGCGAGGCTGAGCAAGGATATCCGGTCAGGGTTCAACAGGGCGAGGATGGCATGGTATGTCATTGACCCGCTTTTCCTCCGGAACGGATCAACCACTCCAGGGCATATCCGGAACAATGCCGATTCACAGTCAAGCCACTTTGTCAGGGAGATCTACGAGACCGAGATCTTCCCTTACAAGGAATCACCCAGCGGCATCCCTACCAATATCTCGGTTCTGAACGTTGCGTTCTATCCCGAGGAGCGCGGACCGTACAATTTTGATGTACTGTCAGGAGCTTATTCGGCAGGGCTCAGTTCAGACGGGCTGCTGAATTCACCCCGGACCCGCTGGGGCGGGATGATGAGGGAGCTTCTGACCAACGACTTTGAGTCAGCCAACATCCAGTACATCAAGTTCTGGGTCATGGATCCGTTCGTGGAGAATCCTGATCATGAGGGGGGTGATCTGTATTTCAACCTGGGAAACATCTCCGAAGATATTCTTCGTGATTCGCGAAAGCAGTTTGAGAACGGGTTGCCCACCTCTCCGCTTGTGGTGAACGTTGACACCACCGTATGGGGGCGTGTTCCCACCGTACAGGCAGTGGTGCACGCCTTTGACAACAACATCGAGTCACGCCGTTACCAGGACGTTGGCCTTGACGGCCTGGGCAACCCTGATGAGGTCTCCTTCTTTGACAGTTACCTGCAGGCGGTGGGTGCAGTGGTGAGCCCCGAGGTTCTTGATAAAATCTTTGAAGACCCTGCAAATGATGACTTCCATTATTTCAGGGGTTCAGACTATGACCTGCTGCAGCTCGGCATCCTTGACCGCTACAAGAAGTTCAACGGCACGGAAGGCAACTCTCCCACCTCGGAGATGTCTCCCGAGTCATATCCCACCAGCGGATCAACGCTGCCCGACATGGAAGATATCAACCGTGATAATACTCTGAGTGAGACCGAAAGCTACTACCAGTATCATGTGAGCCTCAGGCCTGAGGATATGGTCGTTGGGCGAAACTTTATTGTTGACCAGCTTGAGTACAATGCCACTTTCGCCAATGGCGAAAAATCTCCGGTCAGATGGTACCAGTTCAAAATCCCGGTAACGGACTATGAGAGGATAGTGGGTTCGATACGCGATTTCAAGTCAATAAGATTCCTCCGCATGTTCATGCGCAATTTCGATGAGGATGTCATCATGCGTTTTGCACGTCTTGAGCTTGTCAGGTCAGAGTGGCGCAAGTATAATCTCACCTTCTTTGAGGGAGGTGAGCGGATCACGGTTCCGGAAGAAGATGACGGAACTTTTGAGATCAGCTCGGTGAGCATTGAGGAGAATGCAGGCAAAGAGCCTGTGAACTATGTTTTGCCTCCCGGTTTTGACCGTGTCATTGACCCTGCCAATCCTCAGCTGAGGCAGCTCAATGAGCAGTCGATGGTTCTGCGCGTACGTGAGCTTGCTGACGGGGATGCCAGGGCCACCTACAAGAATGTCACACTTGATATGAGGCAGTACCGCAGGCTTAAGATGGAGGTGCATGCCGAGGCTCTCATTGGGGAGCCTCTGCAGGATGAGGAGGTTACTGTATTTGTCAGGCTGGGTTCAGACTACCGCAGCAACTTTTATGAGTACGAGATTCCTCTCAGGATGACGCCTTATGGCAGGTACAACAATGACAATGAGGAGCAGAGGGCGATTGTATGGCCGGAGCTCAACAGGATAGACATCGACCTTTCACAGCTGCTTGACGCCAAACAGGCACGTGATGCGGCCATGCGCGTTCCGGGTTCTGTCGTCAGCGAGGCGGATATCTGGTCAGTGCAGTCCGGCAGGGCGCGCATCTCCGTCAGCGGCAGTCCCAACCTGAGCAATGTAAGGGTTGTGATGGTTGGTGTGAGGAACCCTATCCGCACACGACGCCCGCAGAGTGATGATGGTGCGCCGAAGTCAGCAGAGGTATGGATCAACGAGCTTCGTCTCAGCGATTTCCGCGAAAACGGGGGCTGGGCGGCCAACGCACAGATGCAGGCCCGCCTGGCTGACCTGGGAACCATCAACATGGTAGGACAGACAAGCACGCCGGGATGGGGCAGCATTGACAAGAACGTCAACCAGCGAAGCATGGAGCAGGTGATACAGTATGATCTCTCCTCCAACCTCGAACTGGGTAAGTTCTTCCCCGAGAAGGCCGGCATACGGATACCTGTCTACATGGGCTTCTCCGAGAACCGCGTCAGGCCGCAGTATGACCCCCTTGACCCTGACATTCTGCTCAATGATGCCCTTGACAACCTGGAGTCAAAGACGGAACGTGACAGCGTCCTTAACCTGTCTGAGGAGTACTCGCGCCGCCGCACAATTACCGTCAGCAACGCCGGCATAACAAAGAGAGGTGAAAAGCCTCATGCCTGGGATCCGGCCAACGTCACCGCAAGCTATGCGTTCAATGAAGTCTACAATACTGATCCGCGAACAGAGGTAGACGTTGAACGGACTTACAGGGGTGGCCTGGCATATGATTTTGAGGCCCGTCCCAAGAACTTCACCCCCTTCCAGAAGACGAGCCTCTTCAGCTCACCGGTCTTCAGGCTGATCAAGGACTTCAATATCTACCTCTTTCCGAAGCACATCACCGTGCGCACTGATCTTTACAGGTATTACAACGAGGTCAAGACCCGCAATATCAATAATCCCAAACTGCTCATCCAGCCTGTCTTCACGAAGGATTTCCAGTGGACGCGCTTCTATGACGTCAAATATGACATCACCAAGCAGCTCAAGGTAGACTTCACTGCCAGCAGTATTGCCCGGATTGACGAGCCTGCCGGTGGCGTTGACCGCAGGCGCTATCCTGATCTCTTCGATGCGTGGAGAGACTCTATCATGGCCAACCTCTCCGACTTAGGGCGCACAACAAGCTATTACCACCTGCTGAACTTTAACTACAACATACCCGTCAACAAGCTGCCGCTGCTTTCATGGGTGACGTCCAATGCACGATACAGCGCCAGGTATGACTGGCTGGCCGGAACCGTCTTCCCCGATTCACTTAATATCAATCCGGGAAACACAATCAAGAACTCAAACAACGGTCAGTTCACCCTGCAGGCCAACATGACAAATCTCTACAGCAAGGTGAAGTTCCTGAAGGAGGTGGAGGCCTCCACCCAACCCGGTGCACAGAGGCGTATGAGCCTGGGATACGAGGAGGTGACCCACAGCCGCAGGGGCATCAATCTCAGGGCGGGCAAGCCACGCATCATTAACCATAACCTGAAGACAAAGGATGTCACCGTCACCGTCAAGGCACCTGACGGTACCGTCGTCAACGGCAAATTTGACGTCGTTTCCGACATGCGGATTGATTTCACCGCTGACACTGACGTGACAAATGCCAGCATAGACATCAAGGGCAGGGTTGAAAAGAAACCGGGTGTTGCCAGCGTTGCAGGCAAGTATCTGGTAAGGGGGCTGATGGCATTGCGCAATGTATCTGCTACCTATACCGTTGAGCAGGGGCACATCCTCCCGGGATATCTCCCCGGTACCACTATCCTGGGTCAGCAGAACTACGGCGGCATGTCATCGCCGGGCTGGCGTTTTCTTGTAGGGCTCACAGACGAGCGGTTCTTTGATGAGGCGGTCATGAACGGGTGGATCACCACTGATACCCTTCTGAATAATGCTGCCACATTCAGCAAACGCGAGCAGATAAACCTGCGGGCCAACGTGGAACCGTTCCCAGGCCTGCGGATGGACATCACCGGTGACAGGCGATATTCAGAGACACTGTCGGCATACCTGAGGGCCGACCGCAACGGCAACTTCCCTGACAGCACCAGGAACACCCGCCTCACCGGAAACTTTACAATCTCAGTGGTATCATGGGGAACAGCATTTGAGAAGATTCCCAAAACAGGCGATTACGTATCAGGAACCTTCGAGCGTTTCCGTGAGTACACGGAAATCATATCGCAGCGAAGGGCTGAAGAGCGCTCGCGTGTCGACAATTCCTATGACCCCGGCCTTGACCCTGTGACAGGAGAACAAATCACCGGCCCTTATGCCAGCGGCTACGGACTCACTTCGGGGGAGGTGCTCGTCCCGGCCTTCCTTGCTGCCTATACAAAAAGGGACCCGCAAAAGATTTCCCTGTCACCGTTCCCCTCCATGCTGCATATGATGCCTAACTGGAGGATCAACTTCGAGGGGCTGACCAAGTTCGAGGCAGTGAGAAAGGTGTTCAACTCGGTGAGCCTTTCACACCAGTACAGGTCAACCTATACCATAGGTTCGTTCAACACCAGCCTTTACTATGACCCCGATGCAACAGGAATCAGCCGCATACGTGACCTTAAGTCGAACTTCATCCCGCAGTATGAGATCAATACCGTGACAATCAATGAGCAGTTCAGTCCTTTCCTGAACATTGACCTGGGATGGAAGAACTCACTGACCACCAGGATTGAGTACCGCAAGTCGCGTACAATCACCCTCAACCTGACAAGCAACCAGGTTGCCGATATACGGAGTGACGAGATTACGATCGGTGCAGGCTACCGTTTTGACAATGTAGCCATCACGCTGAAATCACGCACCGGTCAGCGGGCGCTGGAAAGCGACCTGAACATCAAGCTTGATTTTTCCATCAGGGATAACAAAACCCTGGCCCGCAAGCTGATTGAAGAAGTAAACCAGCCTGTGGCAGGTCAGCGTGTATTCACTCTCGGCGCTACTGCTGACTATGTTCTCAGTGACAGGTTCAACCTGCAGATATACGCTGATCATACGATGAATGACCCGTTTGTGGCAAATACTTTCCTGACCTCCAACACCAACTTCGGCTTCAGCCTCAGGTTCACACTGGTTCAGTGACGGCAGGATTGCAATGGAAAAAAAGCTTTTATCAGGGTTTAAATATTAAAAAAGATGTATTTTTGACAACCTTACAGCTGAGTATCACAGTCTAATAAAAAAATATCAAGCAATGAATGTCCCGACAAACCTGAAGTACACCAAGGATCATGAGTGGGTTCTTATCAAAGGCAAAGAAGCAACAATAGGCATCACTGATTTTGCACAGCATGAGCTGGGTGATATAGTATTCATTGAGATCGAGACCGTGGGCGAAGAGCTTGGCCATGGTGAGGTCTTCGGTACCGTTGAGGCCGTGAAGACAGTATCTGATCTGTTTATGCCTATGAGCGGAACCGTTAAGGAAAAAAACGAGGATCTTGACACAGCCGCCGAGCTTGTCAACAGTGACCCTTACGGCAAGGGCTGGATGATCAGGGTTGAGCTCGCAGATCCTTCAGAAGCCGATGACCTTCTGGATGCCGAGGCATACAAGAAACTTATAGGAGCATAACCGTTAAACGGAAAGCACGAAAAAAGCTGCGGTGACGCAGCTTTTTTTATTTTCGATTTTCGAATTGCGATGTCAATTCGGCAATCGCAAATCGCAATTCCTAAAGGGTCTTTTTTACCTGTACAGTCTGGTACCCTTCAATTATGTCTCCGACATTTATGTCGTTGAAGCCTTCAATGTTGAGTCCGCACTCGTAGCCTGAGGTTACCTCCCTGACATCATCCTTGAAGCGTTTCAGTGATCCGAGGTCACCGGTATGGATAACAATACCGTCACGTATCACCCTCACCTTCGTGTTGCGGGTTATCTTGCCGTCACGCACGAAGCAGCCGGCAACCGTCCCCACCTTGCCGATCCTGAAGGTTTCGCGAACCTCCACGGTAGCCACTATCTCTTCCTTGATCTCGGGAGAGAGCATACCTTCCATAGCGGCCCTGATCTCTTCGATGGCGTCATAGATGATTGAATAGAGACGTATGTCAATTCCTTCCTTCTCGGCAAGTTTCCTGGCGCTGAGCGAAGGTCTCACCTGGAAGCCGACAACCACGGCATTCGAAGCTGCGGCAAGCAGGATATCGGATTCGGATATCTGACCAACAGCCTTGTGTATGATGTTGACCTGGATCTCCTCTGTGGAGAGCTTGATGAGCGAATCGCTGAGTGCTTCAACCGATCCGTCAACGTCGCCCTTGACAATGATATTGAGCTCCTGGAAGTTGCCGATGGCAATACGGCGCCCGATCTCATCGAGGGTGATGTGCTTCTGCGTACGCAGTCCCTGTTCCCTCTGCAACTGTGCCCTCTTGGTGGCAATGTCCTTGGCCTCCTTGTCTGACTCCATGACGTTGAACTTGTCACCTGCCTGTGGAGCACCGTTCAGGCCGAGGATGAGCACCGGCATTGACGGACCTGCCTCCGTTATCTTCTGGTTGCGTTCGTTGTACATTGCCTTGATATGTCCGAAACAGCTTCCTGCAATTACAACATCACCCACATGGAGGGTGCCTGCCTTGACCAGTACCGTTGCCACGAAACCGCGGCCCTTGTCGAGTGATGACTCAAGCACTGCTCCTATTGCAAGCTTGTCAGGGTTGGCTTTCAGTTCAAGCATTTCAGCCTGAAGGAGGATCTTTTCAAGAAGCAGGTCAATGTTGGTGCCGCTTTTTGCCGAGATCTCCTGTGACTGGTATTTGCCACCCCACTCCTCAACGAGGAAGTTCATGTTGGCAAGTTCCTCGCGAATCCTGTCGGGATTGGCGGTGGGCTTGTCTATCTTGTTTATTGCAAAGATTATCGGGACGCCTGCAGCATGGGCGTGGTTGATAGCCTCGCGTGTCTGCGGCATCACCCCGTCATCAGCGGCAACAACGATAATAACTATATCAGTAATCTGTGCACCGCGGGCGCGCATGGCTGTGAACGCCTCGTGACCGGGTGTATCAAGGAAGGCGATTGTCTTGTCTCCCTCCAGGGTGACTGTATATGCACCGATATGTTGCGTTATGCCACCGGCTTCGCCCGCAACCACGTTTGTGTTGCGGATATGGTCAAGAAGCTTTGTCTTACCGTGGTCAACGTGTCCCATGACTGTGACGATGGGCGGACGGGGCTGAAGGTTGGTTTCATCATCTTCCACTTCCTTTACAGCCTCCTGCAGTTCAGCGCTGACGAACTCAACAGTGAACCCGAACTCTTCGGCTACCATAGCCATTGTTTCAGCGTCAAGCCTCTGGTTGATTGAAACAATTAGGCCGAGGCTCATGCATGTTGAAATTATGTCCACAACAGGCACGTCCATCATTGTTGCCATTTCGTTTACAGAGACGAACTCAGTGACCTTGAGAACACTCTTTTCGAGTTCCTTCTTGTCAGTCTCGTCCCTCATTCTCTGGCTGATGGCATCGCGCTTGTCACGGCGATACTTGGCAACTTTCGACTTGCTCTTGCTCATCAGAAGGTTGACGTCCTTGATGTTCTTTTCAACGTCTTCCTTGTCCACTTCGGGCCTGAGGGCACGGAACGACTTCTTTCTGTCACCGCCGCGGTGATCCTTTGGCGGCACCTTCTTATCCTTCCTGGCCTCCTGCGGAGGTGGAGCGACAGGTGTGTCAAGAGCTACCTTCTCGCGTGGTTTTGGCTTGATCCGTTCCCTCTTCTTGTCATGCCTGTGCTTGTCAGCACCGGCCTGGTCACGGCTCTTTTTGACTTCCGGGATAAGCTCAATCTTACCAACCATTTTGGGTCCGGCCAGCTTTTCATAACCCGGGCGGAATATCTCTGTTTCTTTTGGTTCGGGAACCACAGGCGGCTCCGGCACCGGCGCTGCCTTTACGGGCTCCGGTTCAGGCTTCTGAATGACGGGCTCCGGCTTCTTCTCCTCAGGAGCAGACTCCGGTTTCTTGCCAATGACCTTTTTGGATGACTTCTCCGGCTTGACCAGTTTATCCAGGTCAACTTTGCCGACAACCTTAGGCTGTCTTGTCTCGGATGGTGCAGCGGGCTCTGCAGTTGCTTCAACTGCTGCAGTTGCTCCGGAGACTTCGGGTGCTGCCACTGCAGCAGGCTCTGCCGTGGTGGCAGCAGCTACAGGTGCTTTCTCAACAGGTGTCTCAGGCTCCTTCTTCGCCGGTTTGGCAGCAGGAGTAAGGTCAACCTTGCCTACGGTCTTTATTTCAGGCTTCCGTATCTCGGTCCGCAGGTCAATATGCTTCTTGACCCCGGAAATGTCCGTGATGAGAAAATCCTCATCAGGCTCGCCGTTGTCACCCTCCCGGCCTGCCTCCATATCTTCAATTGAAAGCGACTTTTTGGGAGTTATCTTCTCTTTGAGAGCCAGTTTCTCGGCATCCTTTTTGACACTGAGGTCGCTGCTGTATTCCTTGACAATCAGAGCGTAAGCCTCAGGCGGGATCTTTCCGTTGGGATCATGGGAAATGTCAAATCCCTTCTTGTGAAGGAACTCGACAATTGTCTGTATCCCGACGTTGAACTCGCGGGCTGCCTTGCTTAAACGTATAGCCTTTTTGTCTTCAGTCATATATCCCTTTATAGTAACCTCTTTGGTAAGTATTTAAATTGCTGCCTTACGGGAGCAGGTTATTCCTTTTCAAATTCTGACTTGAGAATGTTGACAACCTCCTTGATTGTCTCCTCCTCAAGGTCTGTTCTCTTGACAAGGTCATGTACTGTAAGCCTCAGCACGCTTCGTGCGGTGTCACAGCCGATGGCCTTGAGTTCGTCAATGATCCATCCTTCAATCTCATCTGCAAACTCGTCGAGGGTGACGTCTTCCTCGTCCTCGTTGTCCGGTTCACGGTAGACCTCAATGTCATATCCTGTCAGCTGACCTGCAAGCTTGATGTTGAGTCCGCCCTTGCCGATGGCCAGGGAGACTTCGCTGGGCTTGAGGTAGATCTCAGCCTTCTTCTCTGACTCCACAAGTTTTATTGAAGATATTTTGGCGGGGTTGAGAGCCCTGGAGATGAACAGCTGTATGTTCGAAGTATAGTTTATCACGTCAATGTTTTCATTGCGCAGTTCGCGGACGATGCCATGGATCCTTGATCCCTTCATACCAACGCAGGCGCCCACCGGGTCAATGCGTTCGTCATATGACTCAACGGCCACCTTGGCCCTTTCTCCGGGAACCCTGACAATCTTGCGGATTGTTATCAGGCCGTCAAATATCTCGGGAACCTCAAGCTCGAAGAGTCTCTCAAGGAA
>DAIDJT010000035.1 GCA_027451265.1 Bacteroidales bacterium
ACCATTGGTGTACCCTCATCCCGGTGCACTATCACCCTCAGCCCGTTGGCAAGCCTGTGCCTTTCAAATCTTATCATAAATGCAAAATATGTCAAACTTACCAAAATAAACATCTGCTCCTCAATTTATCATATATTTGTGACCTGGTATATTTTCACTTTTTTTCAGTGACCTTGAATAACCTGATAATTAGGCAAATAAGGAAGCTAAAATCTTTGCTGACAGAGCAGCAGACACAGCTTTACCTGCTCAGTTTCGTGGTAGGGCTTATCTGTGCATTGGCTGCCGCTGTGATGAAGAATGCCATTCATTACACCCATGTCCTCTTTACCCAGGGTGTGATGAAGGGGGCCGGCGGGGTCCTTTCTCTTGCTTATCCTCTCTTTGGAATATTTCTTACAACACTGGCGGTGAAGTACCTTGTAAGGGATAATATCTCCCACGGAATAAGCAGGGTGCTCTATGCCATCTCAAGGCGCAAAAGCTACATAAAACCTCACAACAACTGGTCATCAATACTCACAAGCTCCCTCACGATCGGTTTTGGCGGATCCGTCGGGGCAGAGGCACCCATAGTCCTTACGGGCGCTTCCATCGGGTCAAACATAGGCCGCTACTTCAAGCTCAATTACAAGTATGTAACCCTGCTACTGGGCTGCGGGGTTGCTGCAGCAATCTCAGGCATCTTTAAGGCCCCGATCGGCGGGATCCTCTTTACCCTTGAGGTGCTGATGCTTGACCTTACTATGTCATCCATAGTGCCCCTGCTGATCTCATCGGTGACTGCGGCAACCGTAGCTTATTTCTTTATGGGCGACAATGTCCTGTTCTCCTTCCAGGTGAAACAGGGATTCCTGCTCAGCGAGCTGCCCTACTACCTCATCCTGGGAGTCTTCTGCGGGTTGGTAGGGGTGTACTTTACGCGGGCAACCGTTGGAATTGAAAAACTGTACCAGAAGATCAGGAACAAATGGGTCAGGATGATCCTGGGGGGGCTCATCCTCGGTGGACTGATCTACTTCTATCCGGCACTGTACGGCGAAGGTTATGAGACAGTTATGGTTCTGCTCAACGCCGGGAGCGGTGTTGCACCGGGAACAGAAATCTTTGGCCGGATGGCCAGCGGATTCTGGGCCTTTTCACTGCTGATGGCCGGGCTCCTCCTGGTCAAGGTTGTGGCAACGGCATCAACCAACGGCGCCGGCGGAGTGGGAGGCATTGTAGCACCAACACTGTTTACGGGCGGTGTCGCCGGCTACTACCTCTCCAGTCTCCTTAACCACCTGTTCGGGCTGACACTCGTTGAAAGCAGCTTCACCCTTACAGCTATGGCCGGAGTTTTTTCCTCAGTGCTTAATGCCCCCCTCACAGCCATTTTCCTCATCGCGGAGATTACTGAAGGCTACGGGCTGCTGATCCCCCTGATACTCACCTCTACCGTCGCCTTTATCACAACAAGGGCATTTCAGAAGTATTCCATCTACAATGAACAACTTGCTCTCACCGGAGAACTGATCACCCACGACAAGGACAAAGCGGTGATGACGCTGCTCGACTGGTCGAAGGAGGTCGAAAAGGACCTACAGACAGTCAGGCCTGACGGGAACCTGGGAGACCTGGTAAAACAGATAGCGAAGTCAAACCGCAATTTATTCCCGGTTGTGGATGAATTCAACATTCTTGAAGGGGTGGTGCTGCTTGATGATGTCCGTGACAAGATGTTCAGCCCGGAGCTATATGATAAACTGACTGTCAGGGAACTGATGACAATACCTCCATCATACATTGATCTCAGTGAAAGAGGTGATGCCGTGCTTGATGCCTTTGAGCGCACAGGAGCCTGGAACCTCCCGGTACTCGACAAGGGCCGTTATGTGGGCTTCATTTCCAAGTCGAGGATATTCTCGGCATACCGCGAACTCCTCAGACAGTTCTCCGAGGAGTAACAGCTCCGTAAATTCCAATCAACCACGTTATTTTTCAAACATTCCCGGAGTGCCGTGGTCATAAGAAAAATTGATATTAAAATGTATATTTGTCCGCAAACATCCCGTGATCACCGGTTTCAGGAAATGGGTAAATAACAACCTAAATAAGAATCTTATCATGGAAAGAGACAGCGCTGTATTTGAACTGATCGACCGCGAACGCAAACGCCAGACTGAAGGCATTGAACTGATCGCATCAGAGAATTTTGTTAGTCCTCAGGTGCTTGAGGCAATGGGATCCGTTCTTACAAACAAGTATGCTGAAGGATACCCCGGGGCAAGATATTACGGAGGCTGCGAGGTGGTTGACGAGGTTGAACAGCTCGCCATTGACAGGCTGAAGGAGCTTTTCAGTGCCGAATATGCAAATGTGCAGCCCCACTCAGGCGCCCAGGCCAATATGGCTGTTTTCCTGACCGTTCTGAAACCGGGTGATACTTTCCTCGGTCTTAACCTCTCGCACGGAGGACACCTTTCTCACGGCTCTCCCGTGAACTCATCAGGAATCCTGTACAGACCGGTGGCATACGGTGTAAAGGAGGAGACCGGGCGGGTTGACTATGATATGATGGAAGAGGTTGCCCTTCGCGAAAAACCCAGGCTGATTGTGGGCGGCGCTTCTGCATATTCAAGGGAATGGGATTATGAAAGGATGCGTGCTATCGCTGACAGTGTGGGAGCGATGCTGATGATTGACATGGCACACCCGGCAGGATTGATTGCTGCAGGACTGCTTGACAACCCCCTGAAATATGCGCATATTGTCACCTCAACCACGCACAAAACCCTCAGGGGACCGCGCGGAGGAATCATCCTGCTGGGCAAGGATTTCCCCAATCCATGGGGAGTGACCACTCCAAAGGGAGAAATAAAAATGATGTCAGCAATGCTCAACTCTGCCGTATTCCCGGGAATTCAGGGCGGACCGCTGGAGCATGTCATTGCCGCCAAGGCTGTCTCATTCGGAGAGGCGTTGAAGCCGGAGTTCCGGACCTACCAGCAGCAGGTTAAAAAGAATGCTGCCGTGATGGCCGAAGCATTTATGGCACTCGGTTACAAGGTTATTTCTGACGGAACAGACAATCACTCAATGCTTATCGACCTGAGAACACGCTTCCCGGAGATTTCGGGAAAGAAGGTTGAGAATACCCTCGTGAGAGCACATATCACCGTTAATAAGAACATGGTACCGTTTGACTCCCGCTCACCTTTCCTCACCTCAGGAATAAGGGTCGGAACCCCCGCCGTGACAACACGCGGTCTGAAAGAGGGGGATATGGGAGCAATAGTGCAGCTGATTGACGAGGTGCTGGTCAATATTGAAAATGAATCAATGATTGCTTCAACGGGAGAGAAGGTGAAAACAATGATGAAAGATCTCCCGCTGTTTGCGTTTTAGGAAATTAGCAATTCCTTTACTATTTTTGTTGTCATGGAAAAAGTTAGCCCCCAGACTGATATCCTGATATATGTGGTTGACGATGATCCGGTTGTCACCAGCCTTGTATCATCGCGGCTGGAAGCCAACGGATACATTGTAAGGACATATGCCTATGCCGAGGAATGCATTGCGGCCCTCGGCGATATGCCTGACGTGATAATCCTCGACTATTATTTTCTGAAGGAAGGAGAGATTCCAATGAACGGCATGGAAGCCTTTGACGAGATCACCAGGCAGTTCCCGGAAATCCCTGTCATCATGCTCTCCGCCCAGGAAAAGGGGGAGGTTGTACTTGAGTTTGCCCGCAAAGGGATCGCTGATTACGTCATAAAGGATACGGACCTGATTGACAACCTCCAGATGGCAGTAAAGGAAGTCCTGGAAAGGTAGTCCCCTTCACATATGGAATGGTACATGTACCTGGCTGTGATAGCCGCCGGCCTGTTTGCAGGGTTTGTTAACACCCTGGCCGGCAGCGGTTCACTGATCACACTTCCGCTGCTCATGTTTCTTGGCCTTCCTGCAAATATTGCCAACGGCACAAACCGGATCGGCGTACTTGTCCAGAGCATCGTAAGCAGCGTCAGTTTTAAAAAGCAAAAACTCTATACCGTTGGCGAAGGACTATGGCTGTCCGGTCCCGCTATCGCCGGTGCCCTGCTTGGTTCACTGATAGCCGTGAATATCAATGAACGGATAATGGAACTGCTGATTGGCGGATTACTGGTATTTATGTTCTTCGTTATTCTTTACAAACCGGAAAAGTGGGTGCATGACCATGCTCAGTCAGTTAAACTCCGCCACCGCTTCTGGGTGCCTGTGATCTTTTTCTTTATTGGTATTTACGGCGGCTTTATCCAGGCAGGTGTAGGCTTCTTTCTTCTTGCTGCACTTGTGCTTGGCGCCGGCCTGGGCCTTACCCGCGCAAATGCACACAAGGTGCTGATAGTTGCAGCTATGACTGCAATTGCCCTTGTGGTCTTTATAATCAGCAACCAGGTTTATTATCTCTACGGAATCATCCTGGCTGTTGGCCAGGGAGTGGGAGCATGGCTCGGCTCTAAGGTGGCAGTCAGCTGGGGACCCAAGGTGGTGCGTGTCATCCTGCTGGTGGCAATCATGGCTTCAGCAATAAAACTTACTGGTCTCTATGACCTTGTAATCGGGATGTTCTGAAAAAATGATTTTTATTTAAGACGGAAGACGTAGGTGATTGTACCTTTCTGAATGAAAGGGGCATCATTACTGATCTCAAACCTGGTCTTCAGTGCAGCTTCCTTTGCAAGCCTGAGGAGATCCACCTCGAGTGTCGTCGATCCCTTAATGCCCGGAGTCGCCTCTGTTACCCTTCCTGTACGGTCAACTGAAATTGCAACAACTACAATTCCGTCTTTCTGTATATCGTACGGTGGTTTGAAGAGTGACTGGGCCTTCCTTCCGCCAAGGTCAAAAGATATGCCCTCGGTTCCCCGACCACCTCCAGGCCCGTAAGTGGGTGCATCAGGGGTACCTGACTCAACACCCTGGTTTCCCTGACCGCCTGCCACTCCCTGGTTCTGGCCTGAAGTGCCTACGTTGCCTGCGTTGCTGAAGGCGCCCTGTGCCCTGGCCCTTGCCTGATCAATGCGTCGCTGCTCCTCCTCGCGCTTAAGCCTCTCGGCATTCTCCTGCTCTATCCTCTTCCGTTCAGCTTCGGCTTCCTCGCGGCGCTTCAGTTCTGCTGCACGCGCCTCAGCCTGTCTGCGTAACTCCGCCGGATCAGGCTCCTTCTTCTCAACCTCAACTGCCTCTTCAAAATCCTGCGTCAGCAGCGCTTCATCGCCCCCCTGTTCACCGGCAGTCTCCGGCGGAGGGGGAGGAGAGACAGGCTGAGGCGCCGGTTCAAACAAACCTTCACCCGTCTCATCAAAGCCGAAATTGACCAGGAGACCCTCTTCTGCCGGTTCAGGTATCCTGACCCTGAAGGTGACGAAGATGATGATTACGGCAACAAGAATGTGAATAAGGGCACTGAAGATCAGACCCTGTTTCCTTTCCTTCGTGAAAGGCTCACCCGTGCTATTTTGGAGTAGTGGCAAGTATGAGCTTGTACTGGTTCTTGGCGGCAATATTCATTACGTTCACTACATACTCGATGGGAACACTCCTGTCGGCATGCACTGAGATATATATTTCGGGACTGTCCTGAACCCTTGATTGCAGCGCAGCCTCGAGATATTCGAGTTCTATGGGCTGATCTTCAATATAATACTGAAGATCCTTTGTGATTGATACCGTGGTCATCGGACGGGCCGAGGACTGGGTGGTACCCTTGGGCAACAACAGCTTCAGCGCTGTGGGTTGAACCAGGGTAGAGGTCAGCATGAAGAACAGCAGAAGCAGGAACACAATATCAGACATGCCTGCATTGCTGAACTGAACACTGACTTTATTCTTATTGGTGATTGACATCTTTTACTGTTTTACAGGTTCATTGAGTATATCAAGGAACTCGGTGGAAGTTGTTTCAAGCTGGAAAACCACGTTCTCAACCTTTACAACAAGCTGGTTGTATCCGAAATAGGCGAGGATGCCAAGTATCAGACCTCCCACTGTTGTTATGAGAGCAGTGTAGATACCACCGCTGAGGGTGCTGATGTCAAGGCTGTTTCCTGCAAGTGACATCTCATAGAATGCCTGAACCATACCTATTACAGTTCCGAAGAATCCCATCAGGGGAGCAGCCCCGGCAATTGTTGCCAGCGTCGGGAACCTCTTCTCAAGCTTATGAACCTCAAGCCTGCCTACATTCTCAATAGCAGCCGTCACATCTGCCAGCGGCCTGCCCAGACGGGTGATCCCCTTTTCAACCATTCTGGCCTGCGGAGAGTTGGTCTTCCTGCAAAGCTGCATAGCGGCATCAACTTTCCCCTCATACATGTAGTCCTTGATCCGGTTCATGAAGTTTGCATCACTCTTTGACGCCTTCTTGATTACCAGGTACCTTTCTATAAATATGTAAAGTGCAACAAATGAGAGCAGTGTGATGAGGTACATCACCCAGCCTCCTGCCAGGTAAAGGTCAGCCAGTGACATTGTGGCCTCTTCTGCGGCTGCAGTGGCTGGTGTTCCCTGTAATAAAATAGCTGCTGATATCATTTTTCTTGTTTTAAGTTGTTAACGGTTTGAATTGCATTTGCCTATCATCGCGCGAATATAGTAAAAAACGTGTTTTGTCCCCTGTAAGTATCCCATTGTTGATAAATGGAGGCCATTGTTGAAATGTCAGTCCTTCACGGGTTCCCCCTCGGTCACGGAGTCTTTTCTTTTCTTGTCTTCAGGCTTGATAAACAGGTCTTTCAGCCTGCTGAAATCACGCCTGTAAAACACTCCCACACCCTGCGTATACGGATGAACCTGGTAATAAAGATTATAGTTTGACCGGTTAAAAACCTTGAACCTTAGCATATCGGTCAGCCTTACCTCCACCGTAAACTCACCGCTGATGTTGCTGGCCGAGGTATTCGACTGGCTTCCTCTTACATCGACATTCCCGTTGACTGTA
This sequence comes from Bacteroidales bacterium, assembly GCA_027451265.1. Classification (GTDB taxonomy): domain Bacteria; phylum Bacteroidota; class Bacteroidia; order Bacteroidales; family VadinHA17; genus SR-FBR-E99. The sequence goes on from DAIDJT010000035.1 coordinate 6,974, forward strand.
ACCTTGTCATTCAGCAACTGGGTCGAAAGCGCCAGCTCCATTTCCTGGTCTGTAAGTTCGCTCCCCGGCCTGTAATTGAAGCCGATGTCAAAATCATTGCTTATCTGTGACAACCAGTTACTGAGCTGGTTTGAAAGCATTTCAGTGGTGGTGGTCACTCCCACGATGGATGATACCGCATATCCGCCCGGGCTTAACGGTGCCCCTGCTGCAGAACCAGAGTTGTAAAGTGACGGGTCAGGGTAGAAACTGTTCATCACAAGGAGATACAGAAACTGGCGGCTGAGCTCCTCCTCCGTGTCAATGGCCATTCTCAGCAGTTCACGGGTCCGTTCATCGGCAGTAGGAAGATTGATATCAAAGCTGATGGCGGGATTAAGCAGCTTCCCCGAGAGGCTGAGTATGCACTCGACAGGCAGCTTGACCTTAAGCTCGGAAAACTCCTCTTCACCGAAAATCTCCGAAAGTGATGCCTTCGTTTTGTACAGTGCCTTGATATTCAGACTGGCATCCTCAATAGCCCCGTTCCACGAGACAGAGCCTCCTTCCTGCACCGCGAACCGCTTGTTAAGTATATTACCCAGTGTAAACAGGTAATCTCCGTCACTGATGACATAGTCACCAGCCATACGCACGTCACCGCGCGAGTTCAGGGAAATGTTCAGCTTGCCTTCCCCTTTGCCCCTGATAACGCCTCCTGATGTCTCGTCAAGGATCAGCTGTACCTCAGCCTCCGGCGTTACATCAAGGTCAAAGTTCAGCTCTATCTTGCTTCCCTCTTCCTTCTTCAGGAAGCTGCTCCGCACGCCTTCCTGTTCCTTCTCTTCCTTCTCCCCTGCGGGGCTGACAAACAAAATATAGGGATAATCACTGACACTCGCTGATGAATTCAGCGGAACAAAGAACTCAGTGTTCGGGGCAGTCCTGGCTGAGATGTTGAAAACCAGCTTTTCCTCATTTCCCCTTATCCCGGCGTATCCTGAAGCATAAGCTGTACCGTAAAAACTGTCATTGTCCTTGGGCCTGGTATTGAGAACAAGCATTTTATCCATGTTAATATCAAAATTAACCCCGATATTTTTGAAGGACTGATGTGTTATCATGCCGTTGATTGTCCCCTGGTTCTTCTTCTCATCATATATCCTGATGTTCCTGAAAATAATGCCTTTGGGTGAGAACCTGACGCTGTCCGAGAAGCTGTACCTGGTCTGCAGGAAGTCGATCTTCATTGAGGCATCATGTGCCATTACGGCTCCGGTCATTTCCAGCAGTTTCGGTTTTCCCCTGAGCCTTATTGTTCCTGATCCGAAGCCCCTGATGTCAGAAGCGAAGGTGCTGACAAAGGGATTAATCACGTCAAGGGGCAGGTCAATGGCTGTTGCCGCAATATCCGCAAGACGGGCTGAGGGTGAATAGGTGCCGCTTATGTCAATCAGCTTCCTTCCCACCAGGTCATTGCCGACATTTATGACCGCCAACTTCCTCCTCGGATCCCATTCGCTGTTTATTGTCACAAGCCCGTAGTTGTTGTCATTCAGCCTGAAGTCGGTGATATTGATCCTGCTCTCGAAGAGAAGGTTTTTATATATATCAGAAAGTGTGAGGCTGCCGCTCATCATACCCTCCAGCCTCATCTGCGACAATTCCTTCGATTCATCCTGATTTTTGTTGAGTAGGTTGTCAAGGTATGACATGTTGAGCCCCTCGAAACTCAGGGTGAGCTTCTCCTCGGGAACCTTCGATAGCCTGCCGCCAAGACTGATGTATTTGGTTCTGCTGCTGACAAGTATGTTGTCAAAGAAGGTGCTTACAGAGTCAATGACAATGCGGGCAGGACTGATATTCCACTGAGAATTGTTAACTGTCACAAGGCTGGGGAGCACTGCCACGGTGAGTGATGGCCTGTTTTCAGCTCCCAGGCTGAAAAAGCCCCTGGCTTTCACCTCGCCGAAGGTTCTTCCTTCATCCTTATTGTCCCAGTCAATGTTAAGGTCGGTAGTGTCATTGCTGCTCACTGCAGCAAGGTTGTAATTGCCAAGCTCTGACTTGTCGGGAAGGAGCACCGTGTCGGCCTTCAGGTCCAAATGCATGCTGCCGTTCCTGACAGAACCTGTCAGGTTCATCCGGCCCATACGCATCCCCATGTACGTAATGGCATCTGCCTTCACATCAGCAATGATCTCCGGACGGTCTGACCAGAAACTACATGTGATACGGGTTCCTTCAGAAACACCAAGGCCTGTCCCGAAAAACTCGTTCAGCTTGTCAATCTTCTTGATCCTGGCATCAAGGGTGAACTCAGCCTCCGCAGGCTCCTCACCCTTTTTTGTCACCGGCTTTTTAAACCTCGAAGGGAACAGGTCAGCCAACATTGCCGTTACACCCCTCCCGATAGCCTCAAAAGTGTACCTGCCCTTCACATCCGCGTCAGTGAAATCTGATCTGAGTTTCAGGCGGGGTTCTCCGTTGACGATTTCCGAATTGATGAGGAAGTCATAGATATTGAGCTTCCCGTTGGAATTCTGCAGCGTGGAGTTGATCAGCCTCAGGTCTCCTTCCAGGTTGTCAGGTGAATTGCCGCTGAAGTTGGCGGTAACCAGCGCCGTGGCCCTGAAGATGGAATCTTTTTTTACAAGGTTGAGAGTATGAAGGTCAGCGCCGGCAAGATTCATGGTAAACTCAAATTCCGGCCTGCTTCCTGCAAGGTCAAACCTCCCCATCAGGTCCATCCCTATATTCGGCTCACGGACCGCCACAAGACCATCCCAGATCTTGTCGGCATAGGCGCCTGAAACAGAGATGTTCCTGTAGAGGTATTTATTGATTTCAACGCTGTCTATCACCCCGTTTATGTTCGCTGAAAGATGCCGGAATGATTTCATCGAGCCGTCAACCTCTGCATGCATCCACAAACCTCCGAACATTTCGCTGTTCTTCGCTATATACCCCAGGTCAACCGCACTGGTCTTCAGTGAGCACCTGAATCCAAAGGTGTTTTTCCCGTCAGGCCTGAGCGAGAGGTCAGTGTCAAAGGTGCCCCTTTCAGTGGCAAGCCTTCCGAACGAGACAAAATCAGTTGTGAATCCCGTAAAGCTTCCCCTGTATGAGATCAGTCCAAGGTCATGCACCACAGCAGGCAGGATCAGCGGCTTCTTCCCGGGTATTGATAACCTCTCAATATCCGCTGCCCGGGTCTTCATATCAGTGAAACTTATGAAAAGATAACTTTCATTGACTTTTGGCAATCCGGAAATATCAAAATCAAATCTCAGTCTGGTTGAGCTTTCATAATCAACCCGAATATTTTTCCCTTTAAGCTCTGCAATTGTGCCGTTAACCCTGCCTGACAGGCTGACCTTCTCGTTTATCCCGGCAAGGGGCCTGACAAAATAGGAGATATCAGAGGTATTTACCACCGAATTATTGAACAGGAAATCAATCTTCACTTCATTGATGAAATCCTTCCATGATTCCTCTCCGGGCGGCATTAGCAGAACCCTTTCCGCAGAGACGGCACTTGAGTCTGTCAGCAGCTCTATGTCCCTGAAAAAGAGGCTGCTTTCCGCCACAGCCATGTTCATGTCGAGGCTCCTGCTTATAAATCCTCCTGCTTCCCGGAACGATAAGCCCCTTATAACCATACTGACTGAATCAGGAATAATCCTCAGGTCCCTTACTTTTCCGTTTATGCTTCCCAGGTGCATGTTTTTGAAATTGACGATGCCCGGGACGACCCCGGCAGTGTCAGACTGGTCGGAAAGGGAAAAGGAGCCATCCAGCAGGTCAATGTCAGAAAACCGGATGTCAATCGTTTTGGTGCTGTCATGTTCGTTCTTCCCAAACAGGGTGTTGAGATAGGCTGTAAGATTCATTACACCGGCAGTGTCCTCAATCAGCCTGAAATCAGGTTCGTGCACGTCAACGGTACCGAATTTGTAAAGATTGTGTGACGGTCTGATCTCGCGCAGCCGTAAGTCAACCCTCTTTGCTGCAAGGAGCGTATCTCCGTTCAGATCCCTGAACAGCACCCTGTCAAGTAAAATCTCGTGCCAAAGTGAATAGGAAACCCTCCCGACAGCTATCTCTGCACCGGTCTTCTCGTAGATAACCTTCGTCACCCTGTTCACCGTCCATGTCTGAATGCGGGGGGCCTGCAGCAGCAGGAAGAGAATCACCGGCACCATAATCAGCGTTGCCGCTATGATGAGAAGGACCCTTACGATTTTTTTAATAATTTTGGCCATTCACGAAGTGATTCGCGCCGCAGGCGAAGTTATAAAAAAGAGTGATACAAAAATGGCACCAGAAATTACGATCCTTGCGATAGAATCGTCCTGCGACGACACTTCAGCAGCTGTGATCTGCGACGGTTTCGTACTTTCAAACCTGATAGCCAGCCAGGCTGTTCATATCGCTTACGGCGGCGTGGTGCCCGAACTGGCCTCGAGGGCACACCAGGCAAACATAGTGCCCGTGGTTGACCAGGCTCTTGCAAAAGCCGGTAAAAGGGCGGATGAAATAAGCGCTGTGGCCTTTACCCGTGGACCGGGTTTGCTTGGCTCGCTCCTTGTGGGAACATCCTTTGCCAAAGGTTTTGCCCTTGCCCGGAACATACCCCTGATTGCCGTGAATCACCTCCAGGCACACGTTATGTCCCACTTTGCACTTGAACACGGCCGGGAAAACCGTGTCCCGGATTTCCCTTTCCTGTGCCTGCTCGTGTCAGGAGGTCATACCCAGCTGATTGTGATCCGTGACTACCTCTCAATGGAACTCATTGGAAATACCATCGATGACGCAGCCGGAGAAGCTTTTGACAAATGCGCCAAGGTGATGGGACTGCCTTACCCCGGAGGACCGGTGATAGACCGCCTCGCATCTGAAGGCAACCCCGACGCATTCCACTTTGCCAAACCACGGATACAAGGACTGAATTTCAGTTTTTCAGGACTGAAGACCAGTTTTCTCTATTTTCTCCGTGACAGGCTGGGGGAGGAACCTGACTTCATTGAAAAGAACCTGAAAGACCTTGCCGCATCACTCCAGCGAACCATCATCGAGATACTCATTTCAAAACTGGTCCGTGCTTCGAAGGAGACGGGCATCAGGGAGATAGGCATAGCAGGAGGAGTATCGGCAAACGCGGGCCTGAGACGGGCTGCAACACACGAGGCAGAGAAAAGAGGATGGAACCTCTTCCTGCCTGAGTTCAGGTATACTACTGACAATGCCGCAATGATTGGCATAACAGGTTATTACAAATACCTGAAGTCAGATTTTACCGGCCACGACGTGATACCTGCAGCACGGATCGATACGTGACGGCAATAAAAGCATGTTCAGGTATTCCGGTTCCTCCTGATCATTCAGCATGGTAAAATGCTTCCTTGCCGGGGTAGTAGTATCGTCCCATGGCTATTTTCTCAGGATAAATGAAATAGTCGAGGTCAGCTTCGGCACACAACCTGCCCTCACCGTCACGCAGTACCGCAGTTATAAGCGCATTCTTTTCTTTCTTTTCTAGTAACTCCGCCTCAACGGTAATCCTTCCCTTGCTGATATGTACCGGCTTCAGGTATCTTACCGTCATCGATGAGGTAACCCCGGCTGTTCCTGCCTTGATATAAATGCACCAGGCACCGGCCTCATCAAGCAGTGTGGCTATGATGCCTCCGTGAAGCACATTGATGTAGCCCTGGAAACATGGGTCAGGGTCCCATGTGGCAAACAGTTTCCTGTCATCCTCTTCAAATGTCAGTTTCAGACCGGCATGATTATTCGGGCCACACCCGAAACACATGTTCTGATCCGCATTAAACGGATTCCTTATCTTCCTTCTTTGTGTCATTCAGAGATTGATTCCTTTTCTTCTTCTGGGCAATCCATGCACTAAGGTAGATTACCGAAATGATCATATAGGCAATGCCAATTATGAAGGTAACCGAGGCCAGCGCAAACGAGGGCTCTTCCATTGGTGTCGCGGCTGTCTTCATGCGGTAGATGTACCCGTAAACAGACATGAAAATTACCGTGGTCGCCAGTAAAAGGCCAAGGAAAACCATTGTACCGTCAATGACTTTGGCCTGCTGGTAAAGCGGGCTCTTCCTGAACTCATCAAAGGAAGCCCGTGCATACGCTTCGGCACGCCTGCGCGCCTCGGCCCTCCGGTAATCAATCCATGCCTGGTAATTACGCCTTACCTCTTCCTCAGTTATATTCCTCCTGTAGGGATGAGATATCAGGTACTCATACGCCTCGCTGATCCGGATAAACATCTCCTGAGAATCAGGCGAATTGTTGCGGTCTGGGTGATACTCCATGGCCTTTTTCCTGTATGCCTTCCTGATATCATCATCGGAAGCATTCTGCTGCAACCCGAGCACCCTATAGTAATCCCAGAGATTCATCTGTTAAACGCAATATCAAAATAAGGACTTTTTTTATCAGCAGAATTATCCGTTCTGTTGTTTTTCCCGCTATTCTCTTAAATTTGCAATTTAAACTGAATCTAAATAGCACAACCTGATGGATAGTTCCCGGTTTCTCTTTGCCTTTGGCATCACCC
>DAIDJT010000036.1 GCA_027451265.1 Bacteroidales bacterium
GGTTCCCAGTCTCATTTCAAAATGTTTAAGCAATTCCGGATTGTACCCCAAACGTAAAAAGGTTATATTTGCAAAAATAGCCGTTTCCCATGAATTCCCGGCACCACAGGGTCATAAACAGGAAGCTGATATTCCGTAACATCAAGAACAGGGACGCATTCTGATCCCCATGGTTGCACGCTGCTGCACACCTGACCACCTGCTTTTGTTAAATTTTATTAATAGCTGACTGACTTAGGCAGCTGGCAACAGGCAATAGGCAGAAGTGTTGGTATATACAGGCCGCAGGCCATCAAACAATGCAAATCGCAAATCCTGTTTTCAATCATTACCTGAAATTCGCAATTCGCAAATCCTAATCGAAAATCGAAAATCGCAATTCGCAAATCCCATGATCTTACCATATTGTGAACCGTACAAGATAAAGACAATTGAGACCATCCGCCAGAGCACCCGCCAGGAACGGGAGGAATGGATGAAAAATGCCTCATACAACATGTTCAACCTGAAGTCGGAGCAGGTATTCATTGACCTGCTGACTGACTCCGGCACCGGCGCCATGAGCGACAGACAGTGGGGTGCCATCATGACCGGCGACGAGAGCTATGCCGGGGCATCATCATACTTCAGGCTCAAGGAGGCAATACGTGACATCACCGGGTTTGAATACTTTCTCCCCACCCACCAGGGAAGGGCAGCCGAAAACGTACTCTTTTCCGTTCTGGTGAAGGAAGGCGACATTATCCCCGGCAACGCACATTTTGACACCACCAAGGGGCACATTGAATTCCGTAAGGCCAAGGCTGTTGACTGCACCGTCTCCTGGGCAAGGGATATTACAAACAGAGACCCTTTCAAGGGTAACGCCGACCTGGGTCACCTCGAACAGGTACTGAAGGATACGCCCCGTGAAAAGCTTGGATGTATAGTGATGACGGTGACCAACAACACCGCAGGAGGACAGCCGGTGAGCATGGCCAACCTCCGCGGCGTGAGGGATCTGGCTGACAGATACGGCGTACTGCTTGTTATTGACTCTGCCCGGTTTGCCGAGAATGCCTGGTTCATCAAAACACGTGAAGAGGGCTACACGGACAAAAGTATCCGGGAGATCACCCGCGAGATGTTCTCATACGCTGATGCAATGACCATGAGCTCAAAAAAAGACGCTATCGTCAACATAGGCGGATTCATCGGTATGAAGGACCGTGAGCTTTTCAGAAAAGCTTCGACCTTCAACATAATGTTCGAAGGTTACATCACCTACGGCGGCATGTCGGGCCGTGACATGAACGCGCTGGCACAGGGCCTGTATGAAGGCACTGAATTTGACTATCTCTCGGCACGCATTGGCCAGGTGACACGCCTCGGAGAAAAGCTCCATGCTGCTGGAGTACCTGTACAGATGCCCATCGGCGGCCATGCAATCTTCATTGATGCAGGTAAATTCTACCCGCAGATCCCGGCATCGGAATTCCCCGCACAGAGACTTGCTGTTGAGATATATCTCGAAGGCGGCATCCGTGGCACCGAGATAGGCACCCTGATGGCTGACCGTGACCCGGTCACCCGCGGGAACAGGTATCCTGAGCTCGAGCTGGTCAGGCTGGCGATACCGCGAAGGGTCTACACTGACAATCATATGGATTACGTGGCGGCAGCGGTACAGAATGTATGGGAAGGAAGGGAAACCGTCAGGAGAGGCCTGGCCATCCGGTGGGAGGCACCAATCATGAGGCACTTCACGGTGGAACTTGACCTGCTTGGATAAGTAACAGCTACCCCGCCGGCTCAGTGCTTCCCGGCTGAGAGACATCATGGCTTTTTCCGGGCAATGCCGGTCATCGCCGGGTGCTACTCCGCCCGATCATTTCACCACGGCTGCGAATAAAACCCTATCTTTATCCCGGTAATTACCAAAAAAAGATGATAAGATCGATGACCGGCTATGGCAAGGCCATGCTGGAGACTCCGCAGAGAAAGATCACAGTTGAGATAAAATCGCTCAACAGCAAGCAGGCTGATATCAACACCAGGCTCCCGTGGATATGCAAGGAGAAGGAGCTGGATATCCGCAACATGGTCATCAGGAAGCTCGAGAGAGGCAAGATTGACCTCTCGGTAAATTTTGACACCATGGACAGCGAGCAGGTGCCGGTGATCAACAAGAACAACGTAAAGAGCTATTACAGCCAGTTAAAGGATATCAGCAGTGAGCTGGGCATCAGCGACGATGCCGGGCTGCTCGGCATCGTGATGCGCCTGCCAGAGACTCTCCGCACCGAGAAGGCGGAACTGTCTGACGAAGAGTGGGGCAGGATAGCCGGACTGACCGAAGAGGCACTGACTGTTGCTGACCTATACCGTCTTGAGGAAGGCAGGGCAATGGAAAAGGATCTGACCAAATCGGTTGCCGCCATCCTCGCATATCTTGAAAACCTGGGTGCGGTTGAAGGTGACCGCATCACCCGCATGCGCGAGAAGCTTACAGCCACGCTGAAAGAGGCCGTGGGATCGGAAAACATAGACAAGAACCGTTTCGAGCAGGAGCTGATATTTTACCTGGAAAAACTGGACATCAACGAGGAAAAAGTGCGGCTCAGGAAACACTGTGATTATTTCCTGGAAACGATGAACGGAGAAGGTAATCATGGTAAGATGCTCAACTTCATCTCGCAGGAGATGGGCCGTGAGATAAATACAATTGGCTCAAAAGCCAATGATGCCGGCATGCAGAAGATGGTGGTCATGATGAAGGATGAACTGGAAAAAATCAAGGAACTGACTCTTAATATCCTTTAGCCTGATGCGCCCGACCGACAGCAGTAAGGTACTTATTATCTCAGCTCCCTCAGGGGCAGGCAAATCGACGCTTGTCAGCCATCTTCTGAAGTCAGGGTTCCCCCTCCTCTTTTCTGTCTCAGCCACAAGCAGAAAACCCCGTGGCAACGAGGTTGACGGCAGGGAGTACTACTTCATAACTGCAGCAGAGTTCCGAAGAAGGATCAAAAGGGACGAGTTCGTCGAGTGGCAGGAGGTCTACAAGGATTATTATTACGGAACGCTTCGCAGCGAGATTGAGCGGATACGCAATGCAGGCAAGATACCTCTGTTCGACGTCGACGTCCGGGGAGGTATTAACCTGAAAAAGATCTTCGGCGACGATGCCCTGTCAGTATTCATCATGCCCCCCTCGGTGGAAGAACTCCGCAGGAGGCTGGTGCTTCGGGGAACCGACACTTCGGAACAGATTGCAATGAGGGTTGAGAAGGCTGCGTCGGAGATACTTCTGGCTGAACATTTTGACACGGTTGTGATCAATGACAACCTGGAGAAAGCCTGCATAACAATCTTGAATGTCGTCAGGGAATTTATGGACATGCCATGACTGAGACAGGGCTCTTTTTCGGATCATTCAACCCGGTGCATATAGGTCACCTGGCTATTGCCAACTATATAACCGAATATACCCTGTTAAAAGAGGTTTGGTTTGTTGTCAGTCCGCACAACCCTCTGAAGGTGAAGGAGTCGCTTCTCAGTGAGCGCGACAGGTTCTACATGACCCAGCTGGCAATAGGTGATGATCCGAGGTTCAGGGCTTCAGACATTGAGTTCATTCTGCCAAGGCCTTCCTACACAATTGACACCCTCTCACATCTTGCTGAGAAGTACCCGTCACGCCGGTTCACGCTGATAATGGGCGAGGATAATCTGACTACCCTGCATAAATGGAAGAATTCTGAGCTGCTGGTAAAGCAGTATCCTATTGTGGTTTATCCCCGTCTAAATCCGGGAAGGAAGAGCAGCAAGCGTCTGCAGGAGATACTTGCCATGGCATCAATCCGGGAGATTGACGCACCCGTCATGGAGATTTCAGGCACCTTCATCCGGGCCGCCATCCATGAGGGAAAGGATGTTTCATGGTTTGTTCCTGCTCCGGTCTGGAAGTATATACGGGAAATGCATTTTTACGAGTAGATAGAAGGTCTTGCGGTCTTGCAGTCTTGCGGTCTTGCGGTCTTGCAGTCTTGCGGTCTTGCGGTCTTGCAGTCTTGCAGTCTTGCGGTCGTGCATTTGCAATGCTTGATCCTCTACGGGAAAATTCCACTATTGCCCTCTCCGCAATCAGGCCCCTTCTCCGCCAGCTGGCAGATCAATACTCTATTGTCTGCCGAGGAATCCCAGCCCGGGTTCAGGGCCGATTGTCCAGTATGGGGCCTTGTAAACAGGTCCGCCCTTGACCGGGCACTCCGAAGCATCAAAAGAGGGGTCAAGATCAACGAACTCAAAGCCTCCGACACCTGCAGCAAAATGAACCGCACATCCCAGTGCCAGGTTCGTCTCAACCATGCAGCCTATCATTAGCTTGAGGTTTGCACTACGGGCAATGGCGGCAATGTCAAGCGCTTCTATAATGCATGATTTCATCAGCTTGATGTTAATTGCATCGGCACAGCCGGTACGCACTATGTCAATGGCATCAGCACGGGTGAAGACAGACTCATCTGCACAAACGATTATCTCGGTGTTGTCACGCACATATTTCATCCCCGCAAGGTCATTCTTATGGACGGGTTGCTCAAACAATACGGGGTAAATGCCATGTTTCACAACCTCATTTATGAAGCGCAATGCAGTTTTTGGCGAGTACCCCTGGTTTGCATCAACCAGGATTTCACAACGAGGTGCACCGTCATGTATGGCAAGCACCCTGTCAATGTCTTCCGTGAGGTTGATTCCAACCTTTGTCTTTAGCGTCCTATAGCCCTCAGCCGCAAGCTGTACGGCTTCCGTTTTTGCCTGTGCGGGAGGCACAATCGAGATCGTATAGTCAGTTTCTATCCTGTTTTCGGTTCCTCCCAGGAAACTGCTGAATGGAATGTTTAAAGTCTTTGTCCAGGCGTCAAGGAGTGCCATCTCAATTGCGCACCTGGCTGCAGACTGGGCCCAGAATGCACTTTTGAGAGTGTATGCTATTGACCTGTAATTATTTATTTCCTGCCCGACAATGAATTCACGGCAGCTGTTAATTGTACCCAGGATAGTCTGTTGGTTTTCGCCGCTGATTGTCATTATTGGTGCGGCCTCACCGTAGCCTTCGATTCCATTTTCAAGCACTATCCTGACAAAGGCATTGTCAAGATGGGTCATCACTCCCAGGGCAATGGGGAAAGGCTCCATCTCGATGCTGAGAGGCTCAACGAACATCTTGCTGATCCTGACGCCTCCGGCTGCTCCGGTACCGGCAGAATTCATTGTTCCTGCGGAATTCATTGTACCTGTGGAATTCATTGTTCCGGCGGAAAGTCCTTCTGCGCCATGTCCCGGGTGGCTCATCCCTGCTGCAGGCAGAACAGCCGCTCCCAATGCTGTCGCGGTTGCCAGCCCGCCTGCGGTCAGCCCGCCCTGTCTAATGAATGTTCTTCTTGTACTCATTGCCTGATTTCATTGATCCACTAATTTAAGTATTTGGATCTGATTTTTAAGTGACCGGTTGATGTTGTTGCACCAACACAAACATTTAAACTAATTCAGGTATCTGAATCTGATTTTTAAGAAACCAGGCAGAATTGTGCAGTATATGCGGGCAGTACCGTTTACTGTCTCATGCTGTCCATGGCGCCCAGCAGGAATACAAGCGGGGCGTTCCAGTTGATGGCTATCTCGTTTGTTGAGTAGCTGCACTCGGCATCTGAATAGGATTTTGCCGGGAAAGTCGACCTCTCCACCGGTGGCTGGCAGTCGTTCATCACAACCGTATTGGGTCCTCCCACCAGGAATCCGGGTACCGGCTCCGGCACGCCGTCAGCTCCAGAGGGACGGTGGTGGATATGCATGGGCGAAAGGGTTCCGAACCCCGTTACAAAACAGTAACCCGTGGGATTGGTTCCCAGCAGCCAGTTCAGGTCAGCCTGTACTGAAGGCAGGTACCTGACACTGTCTGTCAGCTTCATGGCAACGATCTTGATCATTGCCTGGTTTGCGACATCGGAGGTACTGCCCCAGGCAAAACTGTCCAGACTGATCCGGTAAGGGCAGTTCAGGGAGTTATTCACGAGTTCATCGGCATAGGAGGTCAGCAGTCGCGAAGCCTCATCGCGAAGGCCTGCAAAGGATTCATCCCCGTTCAGTGCCAGGGAAATCAGCCCCAGGGTTGCCGACTGGTTCCACGAAGGGGTTACGGCACTGACACCAGCAATGAATCCCGGGCCGGGAACGGTTCCGTGTGCCAGAGAGGTCTCTGCTTTCGCCCAGAATAGTTCGTCAGAGAGGTTGCCATCACCGTAGGCGCCTGTGCTGACATCTGCCGGCTGAATGTATATGATATCAGGGTGGGCTTCGGCCCATTTCATGGCCTTATCAGATGCTTCAAGACATGTGGTGGCAAGGGTACGCAATTCTTCTGACGGATCATTTGCAAAAACCCTGTATGCCATGGCGGTTACAGCAGCAAAATCAAGCGTTGCAGCAGTGCTCTTCATCACAACATACCTCGGATCGGTTGCCTGGTCCGGCATAATGAACCCGCAGAAAAAGAGGTTTGTGAGCTTATGATAAACCCCGCCGTCAGCCGGGTCCTGCATTGTCAGGTACCATCTCAGGTTCCAGAGCAGCTCGTCAACCAGGTCAGGAATGTCATTGTTGCTTTCGGGAATATTCAGGTTGAGTGACCTGCAATATTCCGGGAACATCTGGTAGAACAGCAAAAGGGTGTAATTGGTGATGCTGCTGTTGACGATGTACTTGTTATAGTCGCCGGCATCATACCATCCTCCCGGGCTGGAGATAACCGTTCCTGCCGGCCTGCCGGCCGAAGCAGCTGAAGTGTGAATGATGACCGCAGTGTCAGGATGACCGGCAGCGCGGGCCCATTTGCCTCCGAACCCTTCAGTGATCTCAATGCCGGAACGGTTCAGAAAATAAGAGCGCACCGCCCCGCGGGTGATTTCACTGTAGACATCATCACCTATCCGGAACGGGGCTGAACAGACATCCGTTCCCTCCAGGCAGATCCTGTATGTCCCCGGTTTGGAGAAAGCCGAGAAGTCAGCCGGACGGACTGTGTCACCGGAGAGATCCCAGTATTGTGGTTCCCCCGGCTGGGCAGCATACACATTCCTCCCTGTCGTGACATCAATCAGCTCGAAAATGTCAGCATCAGCTCTCAGCAGTGCCACCTTGGTTGCATCCGGAAGGTACCCTGCCTGGTTCACCAGAATGGTTTCAGAATTGACGGGCGCTTCAAGCCTTGCCTTTATAAGTGCCTTGCTTCCGCAGCCGGCCGTGACAAGCGTGGTAAGGATGCAAAGTGAAAGAGTTATTTTGCGGATATTCATGACATTACATTTTTATAATAACATTATGTTCTGTTCCTTCGGGGAATACGGGCAGAATATTTGAATCAACCTTTTTGCCGTCAACAGTGATCTCCCATACCCCTTTTGACTTGCGTTCAGGATTGACAACTTCGATATTATAAAAGGCTCCCCTGAACAGGCGCCTCACCGAGAAGCCACCCCAGTCAGCCGGGATGCACGGGTCAACAGTCAGGCCGTCATAACCGGGCCGGATTCCCAGGATATACTGCGTAACTGCATAATAGCACCATGCTGCAGCACCTGTCAGCCGGCTGTTCTTCGCTTCGCCGGGACGGAAGGCATCCTTTCCGGCTATCATCTGCGAGTATACATATGGTTCCGTCTTGTGCAGGTCACTTATGTCCTCAATATATGCAGGTGTTATCCGGGTGTAATAATCAAATGCCCTGTGGCCGTTGCCAGTGATTGTTTCCGCAATTATTATCCACGGGTTGTTGTGGCAGAATACACCGGCGTTTTCCTTGTATCCCTCAGGGTAGCTTGAAATCTCTCCGAGGTTAAGCATATACTTTGTGAAGGCAGGGTTGTTGAGCACTATGCCGGACTCGCAGGCCAGGTATTTGTTCACCGAAGCCAGCGCCTTCAGTGCCCTGCCGTCGTCAAGGCCCATGCCGGCCATGATACACATGCCCTGTGACTCTATAAAGATCTTTCCCTCTTCGTTCTCCCTGCTGCCAACCTTTTTCCCGTAAAAGTCATATGCTCTCAGGAACCATTCGCCGTCCCATCCGTGATCATTGATGGCTTTGACCATGTCACCGATATGTTTTGCAGCCTCATCGGCCATATCGGCCTCACCACGGCGCCGGGCGACAGTGACAAAATCTGCACCGTAAAGCACGAACATGGCGGCGATGAAGAGCGACTCAGCCATTCCTCCCTTCTTGTTCTCCGTTGTCTGGAAACTCTCATCCGGATTGGATGAGAAGCAGTTGAGGTTAAGGCAGTCGTTCCAGTCGGCACGTCCTATGAGCGGCAGGCCGTGAGGTCCGAGGTTGTTCACCACGTGCATGAATGAGCGGCGCAGGTGCTCAAACATGCTGGCCGCGTCATCCGGGTTATTGTTGAACGGCACCGTCTCGTCGAGGATTGACCAGTCGCCCGTCTCCTTGAGGTATGCAGCCACCCCGAAGATGAGCCACAGCGGGTCATCATTGAAGTTACCGCCTATCTCTGCGTTACCGCGCTTCGTCAGCGGCTGGTACTGGTGATAGGCGCTTCCGTCAGGCATCTGCGTAGAGGCGATGTCAACAATCCTTTCGCGCGCCTGGGGCGCGATCATTTGTACATATCCCGCCAAATCCTGGTTGGAGTCGCGAAACCCCATGCCCCGGCCTATGCCGGATTCAAAACCTGAAGCGCTGCGGGAGAAATTATATGTGGCCATGCACTGGTACGGGTTCCAGGTATTGACCATCCTCTCAAGCCGCGGATCAGGGTGGGAGAGGGTCATCACCGAGAGATGCCTTTCCCAGAATTCCTTCAGAACGGCGAAAGCGGCATCAACCTTTTCCACTGAATCATATCTTCCGGTCATCGCCTTTGCCCTGACCTTATTAATCACCTTCGGGGCGATAAATTTTTCGTTGTCAGGGTTTTCGATATAGCCCAGCACGAAAACATATTCCTTAACCTCGCCCGGCTCAAGGTCAGCAACAAGGCAGTGTGATGCAACGGGCGACCAGCCATGGGCGACGCTGTTGTTGGGCCTGCCGGCATAGACTGTATCAGGGTGGTCAAAGCCATTGTAAAGCCCGAGGAAGGATTCGCGGTCAGTGTCAAACCCTGCAGCCGGCTGGTTGACAGAGTAAAAGGCATAATGGTTTCTTCGCTCCCTGTACTCTGTTTTATGATAAATGACCCCGTCTTCAACCTCCACCTCTCCGGTGGAAAAATTGCGCTGGAAATTTGTCTGGTCATCCTGTGCGTTCCACAGGCACCACTCAATGAACGAGAAGAGGCGGATGCGCTTCGCAACCTTACTGTTGTTGCGCAGCGTCACGCGCTGCACCTCGCAGGTGTCGCCCACGGGAACGAAGAAGAGCATATCGGCCCGCAGGCCGTCCTTCTCTGATCCTATCCGGGTATAACCCATACCGTGATGGCAGGAGTAGTTTTCCACATCAGCCTTCACCGGCTTCCAGCCCGGAGACCACACTGATCCGTTGTCATTGATATAGAAATATTTGCCTCCGTCATCTGCCGGCACATTGTTGTAACGGTAGCGGGTGATGCGGCGGAGGCGCGCATCGCGGTAGAAGCTGTAGCCTCCCGCCGTATTTGAAATGATCGAGAAAAAGTCCCTGTTGCCAAGGTAGTTGATCCACGGCCACGGTATCCGGTAGCTGGTGATGACATACTCTCTGGCGGTATCGTCAAAATATCCGTATTTCATTGTCAGGTCAGTCTTTGAGTTTCTTTCATCTGTTAATTGCTCCGTCGCGGGGAATGCCTGAGGATTATGCCGGAGGGTCAGCTCCGGCTGCGGCGGAGACCTCCGGATGCACCTGCTGCCAGGTCAGTCCCTTAGTTTATTCCACCATGTGAATTTGAGGATGACGGTGGTGACCACCATCACTGTAACCGCCACGTAGAACTGATTCCACTCCCTCAGCACAAGGAACACCGGGAAGGCCATGAGCGATAACTGCCACACAATTCCCACCGCGATGTTGAACATATCACGCCAGAAGTCGTGGTTAGCCTTAAATGAAGGATCTTCGGCAATGACCATCTTCTCGACAGGTTTCCAGAATCCCCAGGGCCGGACCTGCCTGTAGAATTTCTTCAGGGTCTCGTCGTCCTCCCTCTTTGTAAGGAGCGAACCGAGGATGCTGCCAATAAGGGATATCAGGAAGATGACCGGGAAGGCGTTCATGCTGAAGTTTTCTGTCAGGGGCCAGTTCTGGAGGATTTCAAGGTTGAGGGCCGGCAGCAGCAATGCAGCGCCAATCCCTGAGAGCATCCCCCAGAAGTAACCATAGCCGTTAAACCTCCACCAGTACCATTTCAGGAAGTTGGGGGCTGTGTATCCACCCCAGAGCGCTGCCGTGATCCACAGTACAACATCATTTATTGAGGTAACCATGAAGCCCACCACAATGCCGATCACAACTATCAGCAGCGAAGCGGCGTAGCTCATCCGCACATAGGTCTTTTCACTGGCATGCGGGTTGATGTATTTCTTGTAAATATCATTTACCAGGTAAGCCGGTGCCGCGTTTACAGTTGCCGCGAAGTTGCTCATGAATGCTGCAATAAGCCCTGCGAGCAGGAAACCAAGGAGGCCCACCGGGACATATGTCGCCAGTACTTCGGGAAGGATACTCTCGAAGTCGGGATTTGTAAGTGAGCCGGTGTACAGCTTGTCGAAGTTCACCAGGGCAAGGATGGTGAGACCTGCCACCATGAAGTAACGGGTTGGGTTGAGGACCACGCTTACAAGGGAGCTCATCTTGGATGCTTCCTTCGGGTTTTTGGTTGCCAGGATGCGCTGCATGTCATAGTTGGGTGCAGGGCCTGCGGCAGAGACCAGTATTCCCTTGAACAACATCATGACAAAGAAGAGCCCGAAGAGCTCGTAGCCGTCGGTTTTTATCCAGTCATTGAACGAATGAAGCTTCGGCGAAGCCGCAGAGGAGATCGAATGCCAATCGAGCCCGGTGGTTTTCCCGAACCAAAGGCTCTTCCATCCCGCCGGTATGACTGCGTCAAGAGCATCCGGAGCTATCTGCCTGATTGCAATAATTCCGACTGCTATGGAGGCGATTGTAAGTATGCCGTACTGAATGACCTCAGTGATTACAACGCTGAACATACCTCCCTTGACAACATAGAATGTGGTGATGGCCATGAGGATAAGGGCGTAGAGGTTGACGTTCACCTGAGGGTGGGCAGCCAGGTACTCAGGGTTGGCAACCAGGGGTGGAAGGAATGCCGCCACGAATTTGCCTATTCCCTTGAAGCCGTACGAAAGAAAGCCGATTACACTCACCAGGGCAAAGACAACAACAATTATGTGAGAGAGGTTTGAAGCCCTTCCGTCGCCGAAGCGTGTCTTTATCCATTCGGCTCCGGTCATGACGTTTGAGCGTCTCAGCCAGGCAGACAGGTATACCATCAGTACTATCTGGTTGAAGACAGGCCACAGCCAGGGTATCCAGAGGCTTTTCATGCCGTATACCGAGAGCCAGTATACCAGCAGCATGGTGCCGGCTATGTCAAACATCCCGGAGGCGTTTGACACTCCAAGGAAATACCAGGGGAGGGAGTTGCCGCCCAGGAAGTAGGACTGTATGTTTTTTGAGGCTCTCTTTGATACCCAGTTGCCGATAAAGATTGTGGCAATAAGGTACAGGATCACTATACCCAGGTCAATTATATGCAAGTTCATAGTGTTGGTGGTTAGTTGGGTTATTTCTCAGATAATGAATGAAATGCGTCCTTTTCTGGTTTTTTCGTACACCTCCCTGCTGAAGAGGTAAAACTGTGCCGGTTTGTGCGGCACACCCTGCTGCTTCTTCTTCAGGGGAATCACATAATGCATCTGTGCCACCTTTTTTCTGAAGTTTCTCTTGTCAAAAGATGTTCCCAGCAGCGCTTCGTAAAGCTTCTGAAGCTGTGACAGCGTAAAATAATCAGGCAGCAGTTCAAATGCAATCGGCTCGACCTTCACTTTTCGCTGAAGCGCTTCAATTGCTTTGTAAAACAGATACTTATGGTCAAAGGCCATTTCCATGTCACTGATCATCGATACGGGGAACCATGACACATCGCGGTCTTTCAGGGTGAGAGTCACCTTTGTGTTGTCAATGAGGGCGAGGTATCCGACGGTGACAATACGGTCAGCAAATCCCTGGTTGATATAGTCAAGCCACATCTTATCCTTTGGAGAGGAGACGCGGTCAAGCTGCCCGAATGCCCCGAACTGTTCAAGGAAAATATTGTCGAGCCCGGTCAGGCCCCTGAGTATCCGTGTGGCGGCACTGTCAAGATCCTCATCCTCGAAAATATGGTAACCGGCAAGCGTGTGATCATTGATGAGAACAGCCCCACTACCGTTATCCTTCATCTCCCTCTTGACGAGAAGGACATTCAGTTTTTCAAAGTCGAAACCGAACACCACGCAGTCGACGGAGATGTTGGGAACAATCTTGTGGGATATCATTTTATTATACTGGTGAGGTTAAAAAATGACTTAGTGTACAATGTAAGAATTCAAAGATATTTTAAAATAATAGTATAATCAATACGAAAACAAAAAAAGAACAGACGAAACAGATTGGCCGGCTTCTGTTAAAAATATATAATATATATAGGTAAAGTGATTGCCGATATCATATCCGGAAGCTTTCAAACTGATGCGTGCAGGCACCGGCGATATCAGGCCCGAACTTTGTGTACATTGTACACCAATAAACGCCGGTTTTGTCTTTTTGGCATGCTGACTAATCAAATATTTACAATAAAGAGACAAAATAGTATCAATGCTGCCCTGACAAGAAGCTTTAACTTTAAAATCCTAAAACTGTACAGCTATGCAAAACAAACTCTTAAGACTAACATTTCTTATTTGTCTGGCAGCTGTAATGTCAACAACGATGCTTTTCGCGCAGCAGAGAACTGTCACGGGGAAGGTGGTTGATGACAACAATGCTGCGTTGCCCGGAGCCTCGGTAGTGGTAAAGGGTACGACAATAGGGACTGCTACTGATCTCAACGGGAATTTCTCCCTGCAGGTACCTTCTGAAGCCACCACCCTTGTGATCACATTCGTCGGAATGGATACAAAGGAGGTGCCTGTCACTGCAGGTCCCATAAACGTCACAATGACGATGTCAGCTGAAGAAGTTGATGCTGTTGTTGTGATAGGTTACGGTACGATCAGGAGATCAGAAGTAACATCTGCAATTGCCTCTGTCAAGACGGAGGAGATAAAGGACCTCGTTGTTGCCGGTGTTGACCAGGCC
>DAIDJT010000037.1 GCA_027451265.1 Bacteroidales bacterium
AAGTGATCGCCCTGACAAGTGAAATACTCTTCAGGCCATCCTTCCCGGATAATGAGTTAAGGATGCTGACAGACAGGAGAGTACAGGCTTTCCTTACCAGCAGGCAAAGGACTTCCGTCATCGCCAGGGAAGTATTTTATGAAGCATTATGCGGAAGCATGCATCCGTACGGCCGCATAACCACGGAAGAAGATTACCGCAGCCTTACCACCGCTGATCTGCGGCATTTCCATAATAGGCACTACAGGCCCGAAAACATGTATGTTACGGTTGCCGGAAGGGAGCCCCGGAAGGCGTTGCCGGTGCTTGAAAGATACTTTTCCGGCAACGCGACAGGGAAATGGCAGAAGCCCCGGATACCGTCTGCCGGTTTTGATACGGCAAAACCCGGTCGGATCTTCCGGGAAGTGCCCGGCTCCGTACAAAGCACCGTGCGAATGGGGTGGAAAGGCATCACCCGTGATCACCCCGATTATCTTGATCTGCAGGTAGCCACAATGATTCTCGGAGGTTATTTCGGTTCGCGCCTCATGCGGAGGATACGAGAGGAGAAGGGGTTTACATACGGTATTCAGGCTGTAGCGGGTGCCTTCCACAGCATAGGTTATATTACCATAATGACTGATGTGGCAAATACTTACAGGGAAGATACAGTCACAGAAATCAGGAACGAGATTGGGAAGCTGCGCACTGAAGAGGTGACCGGGGATGAGATGGCCCTGGTCAGAAACCATATGATGGGTGAGCTGGCCCGGTTGTTTGACGGCCCGTTTTCAATTGCCGATGCTGCCAGGGCCATTATTGACTATGAAGCCGGATCAGACTTCTATACCCGGTTTGCAGACACCGTTAAGACAATTACCCCTGGCAGGGTAAAGGAAATCTTCAATAAATACTTCAATCCTGATGAGGCATGGGAGATCATTGCCGGAAGCCGATGAGAACACTGAACAATTCAGGAACAGGGAAAGTGATAACGGCGGTTATGCTCCTGATGCTGTTTTGCAGTTTCTCTGTTCTGACCCTTGACGGTCAGGATGTGACCCGGCCGTTATCACCGCAGCTTGACATAGTGACAGTGGACCCTGCCACAGGATTTGCGGTACTGCGGTGGCTTCCCTCCTCTTCCCCTGATGTTGGCAGTTATGTTGTTTACACATACACCGGGGGAACAGCCACAGCCATTGATACGGTACCTTCACCTTATATATATGAATACACCCATACTGCATCAGCAGCCAGGTACAGAAGCGTCACCTATGTGGTGGCAGCCATCGACTCATCACTCAATATAAGCCCCCTGAGCAACAGTCTCAGCACAATATGGATCTCAGCGGCAGACGACATCTGCAATGGTACAGTCACTGTCACCTGGACAGCATATGAAAACCAGTTCCACCCCGGGAACAATTACCTGTTGCATATATCGGAAGGCCCGGCAGGCTCTCTTCCGGACGTTACCCTGCCAATCTCCGTAACGCAATACCTGCTGACCGGGTATGATCCGGAGACCGGGTACTGTTTTTATGTCACAGCTACCGGCGGTGCCGGAGAGCTGTCATCATCAGGCAGGGCATGTGTCACCACAGGCAGCGAGGCACCCCCGGCCTGGGTAATGATTAATGCGATTCAGGTGGAGGGAGACGGTCTGTCAATCTCCTCCTCCTATGATCCGGCTACAGTGATGAATGATTTCAGCCTGTTCAGGTTTAACATCGGTACAGGTTCGTGGGACGAGGTCGCCTCCTCAACAGGTTCAGCGGGCAGGGTATCATTTTCACCGGTTCAGGCTGACACAACGGTTGTCAGTCTCTACAGGGCGGCAGCTGTCAACAGTTGCGGGATTGCTGCCGCTGTTTCGGCGCCTGCCCGCAACATTGTCCTTGAATCATCAATAACAGGCACTGATATCAACCTCCGTTGGAACAGGCCTGCCTCAGGATGGAGCGGGCTCTTTTCAGTATGGCGTGACACCGGTGATGGCATGCGCGAGGTGGCTGTCTCCCTCTCTGACACCCTCTGGTCTGATGATTACACCGTCTTTGCATCTGATGTGTCAGCCCCGGAAGTGGTTTACAGGGTCACCACGGAGGATCCAGATGCACCAGCCGGCATTCCGCCTTACCTCTCTTCTGCAGCCTCCATCGCAACCAGTGATAATGTATTCATGCCCAATGCATTCACTCCGGGCAGCGCGGATGAAAATGCCATTTTCAGACCGGAATTCTCATTCATCGCGGGAGATTATGATTTCAGGATAATGTCAAGGAACGGTGCGTTGCTCTTCCGCTCAGGTGATCCCGCTGAAGGATGGGACGGCCGGCACAACGGCAGGTTCATGCCACCGGGAGTATACCTGTGGAGCCTGAGACTTGCCACACCGTCGGGAGAAACTGTGGTCAGGACCGGAACCGTGACAATCCTGCCATGACAGCCGGATCAATAATGACCCTATTTTTGTATCTTTGTCACTCCTTGCAGGTAGAGACTGATGGTCAAAACTAAAACGAAATTATTCACGGCTGATGATGCCAGCCGGATAGAATCAGAATACAGCCTGCTTACCGACAATCTGTACAGATGTGACAAACCCGGTGACAGGGAGATGATTGACAAGGCTTTCAGGTTTGCAAATGAGGCACACCGTGACATGTACCGGAATTCCGGGGAGCCATACATCATCCATCCCATCAATGTTGCCCGCATAGTCAACCAGGAGATCGGGCTGGGAGCCAAATCGGTGGCAGCCGCGCTGCTGCATGACGTGGTTGAGGATACAGATATCCCGCTGGAGGAGATAACGAAGCAGTTCGGGCCAAAGATAGCCAACCTTATTGACGGCCTGACAAAGATATCAGGTACTTACAACAAGGAGACCAACTCTCTCCAGGCGGAGAATTTCCGCAAGATGCTGATGACTCTCTCGGATGATTTCAGGGTCATACTTATCAAGATTGCTGACAGGCTTCACAATATGCGCACTCTTGACTCGATGCCCGAACACAAGAGGATGAAAATAGCGGGAGAGACAATCTATTTGTATGCTCCCCTTGCCCACCGCCTGGGGCTTTTCGCCATAAAGACGGAGCTGGAGGATCTCAGCTTCAAGTTCAGGCATCCCCGCATTTACGATGAGATAGCCCGGAAAGTGAAACTGGATGAGAAAAAGAACCTTGCTCTCATCAACAGGTTCAGCCTTCCCATAATTGAGGCACTCAACCAGAACAATATCATCTTTGATATCTCCGGCCGTTTCAAGTCGATCTATTCCATCTGGAAAAAGATGCAGTCAAAGAATGTCCCCTTCGAGGAGGTGTATGACCTGCTTGCGGTAAGGATAGTCTTCGAGCCTGGTCCGGAGATGAGTGAGAGGGCACAGTGCTGGCAGATATATTCGCTCATCACTGATATATACACCCCAAAACCTGACCGGTTGCGTGACTGGATCAGCAGGCCCAAGTCAAACGGCTACGAGGCCCTTCACCTTACCGTTATGGGCCCTGAAGGGCGATGGGTTGAAGTGCAGATACGCAGCCAGCGGATGGATGACATCGCAGAGAGAGGTTTTGCCGCGCACTGGAAGTACAAGGGTGACACCTCACAGTCAGAGAGCGAGCTCGACAAATGGCTGAAGCATATAAGGGAAATGCTTGCCAACCCGATGTCTGATCCGCTCACCTTTCTCGATGAGTTCAAGATGAGCCTTTTCTCCTCGGAGATCATGGTCTTCACGCCCAAGGGGCTGCTGGTCAATCTTCCAAAGGGTGCGTCGGCCCTTGATTTCGCCTATGAGATCCATACTGACATTGGCAACAAGGCTATTGGTGCCAAGGTTAACTACAAGTTATCACCTCTCTCCACCACCCTGCAGAGCGGCGACCAGGTTGAGATTATCACTTCAAACATAGCCAGGCCGGAAAAGGAGTGGCTTGAATATGCCCATACTGCCAAAGCACGGAATGCCGTCAAGGACGCGCTGCGGGATGAGTCAACTGACCGCATCCAGAAAGGAATGGATATGCTGGAGCAAAAGCTGAGCGAACTCGGAATCCTCCCAAACTCAGACATTATTAAAAAGCTATTGGATAATTACGAGTTACTCAACAAGGATGAACTTTACTCGCGCATAGGGCTTGGGCTGATTAATCTTGACGAGCTGAGAAAGACCCTGAAGAAAGCTCCGGAAGGAAGTCTGCGCAAGTATTGGAAACTTGCCATTGGTGGTGTTACCCGAAAGAATACAGGCGCTAAGGAGGCTCCCGCTCCGGCGGAAAAAATAGACAAGAACCAGCCTTATTTGCTCAGGGAGAATGTTGACAGTTCCACCAATTCATATGTCATTGCCAGCTGTTGCCAGCCCATTCCGGGCGATGAAGTGGTAGGTTATCTTGACCATTCAAATTCAATCATTGTACATAAACCCAAGTGTCCCGTGGCCGTCAAACTGATGTCCAGCGAAGGAAACAGGATAATTCCCGTCAGGTGGACCATACACAAGCTGGCTTCGTTCCTCGCACGGATAAGCATCAACGGTATAGACAGGATCGGCCTGGTAAGCGAGGTTACAACCATTATTTCCAAGGAACTGAACGTCAATATAAGGAACATAAATGTCTCGGTTTATGACGGGATATTCGAAGGCACTATTGACCTGTTCGTTCATCACACACGTGACCTCAACAACCTGATACTGCAGTTGTCAAACATCAAGGGAATTGCCAGCGTAAAGAGGGTGGAAGAGTTCATAGAGTAATCATTAAGGCGAAACAACCAGGCATTATGTCACATGAGGAAGCCAGGATCGTAGTGAGGCAGGTTTTTACCGAGTACCTTGCAACACATTCTCTCAGGAAGACCCCCGAGCGGTTTGCAATTCTTGACGAGATATATTCAAGGGAAGGGCACTTTGATATAGAATCACTCTTCAACTTCATGAAGAACAAAAATTACCGCGTTTCGAGGGCCACCCTGTACAACACGATAGACCTGCTTTTGGATTGCAGGCTGGTTACAAGGCACAAATTCGGTCACAACCAGGCTCAGTATGAGAAAACCTACAGGGCCGGCCATCATGACCATCTGATTGACACCCGTACAGGGAAGGTAATCGAGTTCAGTGACCCGAGGATCAATGAAATAATCAAGAGTGCCTGCGAGGAAAATTCATTCGTTGTGCATCATTATGCCCTGTATGTATACGGGGAACAGGAAAACCGGGGCAAATGAATGACCTTTGGCGCCAATTTATTTCGTAACTTCGGACCTGTTTTGTCTAATCAGGATTAATTGAAACAATGAATATTGACATTTTGCTGGGGCTCCAGTGGGGCGATGAGGGAAAGGGAAAAATTGTAGACGTCCTGACCCCTGAGTATGACATAGTAGCCCGTTTCCAGGGGGGGCCGAATGCCGGCCACACTATTGAGTTTCACGGGGCGAAGCACGTGCTTCACCTTATTCCTTCCGGGATCTTTCATGATGACAAGATAAATATCATCGGCAACGGCCTGGTGGTTGACCCGGTAGTATTCCGGCATGAGGTGGAGAGCCTGGGCATTGGAATTGAAAGTGTCCGTAAGAGGCTGTTAATATCGCTGAAGGCACACCTGATCATGCCCACCCACAAGCTTCTTGATGCTGCCCATGAAGCTTCACTGGGAGAGGCAAAAATTGGTTCGACGCTCAGGGGGATCGGCCCTGCGTATACTGACAAGGCATCGCGCAACGGTCTGAGGGTGGGTGACCTCTTCAGGAAGGATTTCAGGGATTTCTACCGTTCGAGGGTGAATGAACATCTCAGGATGCTTCAGGGCTACGGTTACAGCAATGACCTGAAGGCTCTTGAGGATGAGTGGTTTGATGCAGTGGAATACCTGAGACAGTTCAGGACGGTTAATGCCGATTATCATATAGACCAGGCTCTCAGGGAGGGCAAACGCGTCCTGGCCGAGGGAGCCCAGGGGACGATGCTTGATATTGATTTCGGGACTTATCCCTATGTCACCTCATCAAACACAGTAGCAGCAGGTGCCTGCACTGGTCTCGGCATTGCGCCCGGGCGGACGGGTGAGGTCTTTGGCATCTTCAAAGCCTACTGCACCAGGGTTGGCAGCGGCCCATTCCCCACCGAGCTTGATGACGCTGACGGTCAGCAGATGCGTGACCAGGGCAATGAGTATGGTGCCACCACCGGCAGGGCGCGCCGCTGCGGATGGCTTGACCTGCCTGCCCTGAAATATGCAATAATGGTCAACGGTGTGACTCAGCTCTTCATGATGAAGGCCGATGTGCTGTCAGGATTCTCCGAGATAAAAGTATGCAGGTCATACACCATCAACGGGAAGGAACAGACAGAATTACCTTATTGTCTGAATGACATTGAAGGGCTCGGCTACATAACCTTCAGGGGATGGCAGTGTGACATCACAGGCTGCCGGAGCCGGGAAGAGCTCCCTGATGAATTGAAGGAATATATAGAGTTTATTGAGAAGGAGACCGGTGTGCCGGTGACCATAGTCTCTGTGGGACCTGACAGGTCAGCCACCATCCACAGGTAACCGTCACTCCTGCCTGTAGACCCAGGCTTCGCCATTAATCCTGTCCTGAACGGAGGCGATTGCATTCCAGGCCTGGTGCAGGTCGGGGAACGAGCTGGCTGATACCAGCTGCCATTTTCCGCCGTCCATCCCAATCAGCTGTGCATCATAGCCAAAGCCTTTAATGTGCTCAAGCCATGATTCAGCATATTCAGGTGTGAGGAAACTTCCCACAATTACATGATAGCCGGCCACTACCCTGGCCTGTTCTTCAGCCTGGACGGTCAGCTCAGCCTGGCGTGCACGTTCAGCCTCAGCCTGTTTCTCATTGACCACACGGATTGAGTCCGCTATCCGGAAAGCTTCCTGCTGCTGGCGGAGAGCTTCTGCCTCCCTGGCCTTTTTCCCGAAGGGATTGATGCTCTTCATGAAATCACATGAAGGAGTAAGAACCAGAACGGCTGCTAGCAACACGAGTGATAGTTTCTTCATAAATGGCAGTTTTTCACTATTTTGAAAGATAAAGGTATTTATTACTGTACAAAAATGCAACGATTATTCGGGAAAGATGCCGCGGCAAGTTATTTCTTTTCTATATTAGAATGCGAATTTTAAAATCATAAAAACGAAAAACAGATGAAGTCACTTATCCGGTTCTTTGAAGAAAATGTGGAGAAGTATGCGTCAAACATTTATATGTGGGAAAAGCTTCAGGAAAAGTATGAAGGCACCACGTACCAGGAAACAAAGCGGCAGGTTCAGGAGTTCGGTGCAGGCCTGATGCAGCTTGGGATCAGGAAAGGAGACCGTGTAAGCATGCTTGCTGACGGTCGGAACAGCTGGGTCATAGGCGAACTGGGGATACTCTATGCCGGCGGTGTCAACGTGCCTCTTTCAATCAAGCTTAATCCGGAAGAGATAAGGTTCCGCCTTACCCACTCAGGATCAAAGATGGTCATTACTTCCAGCACGCAGGCTCCGAAGATTCTGGCGGTGGCTGAACGATGCCCTGACCTGGAGAAGATTATCTTCATGGACCCGCGCGAGGAATATGCCGATGGTCAGATTCATTTCAACGAGGTGCGTAAGATCGGTCGCGAGTGGTTGGAGAATCCAATCAACAGGAAAAGTTACGAGGAATTCACAGCTTCCATCACATCTTCCGATTTCGCAAATATCTGCTACACATCTGGTACCACCGCAGATCCCAAGGGGATTATTCTTACACATGGCAACTATGTGACGAACGTTTACCAGTCATACAGTCTGATGGACATACCTCAGTTCTACAAGACTCTGCTGATACTTCCCTGGGATCACTCATTTGCCCATACAGCGGGCATTTATGCCTTCATGGGCAAGGGAGCCAGCATTGCCTCTGTAAAGGTAGGCAAGACTCCCATGGAGACATTGCGCAACATTCCCATCTGCATGAAGGAGATAAAGCCCAACCTTCTGATGAGTGTGCCGGCACTGGCAAAGAACTTCCGCAAGAACATCGAAAAGGGAATAAAGGAAAAAGGTAAAATGACCGAAGCGCTCTTCAACTTTGCGCTCAATATGGCATATTCCTACAATAAGGAAGGCTGGAACAAGGGCCAGGGAATTCAGAAACTTAAGAAACCGCTGATCCGGCTCTTTGACAAAATCCTGTTCAGCAAGGTGAGAGAAGCCTTTGGCGGTGAGCTTGAATTCTTCATCGGGGGCGGTGCATTGCTTGATATAGAGCTGCAGCGCTTCTTTTACGCCATCGGGGTGCCGATGTACCAGGGATATGGCCTTTCAGAGGCTTCGCCCATCATCTCCTCAAACTCCGCCGCAAGGCATAAACTCGGATCATCAGGCTACCTGGTCAACAACATGGAGCTGAAGATCTGTGATGATGACGGCAACGAGCTGCCTGTCGGTCAAAAGGGAGAGATCGTGATCCGCGGAGGCAATGTAATGCACGGGTATTGGAAGAACGAGACGGCAACACTGGATGCCATCCGCGACGGATGGCTGTATACCGGCGACATGGGATACATGAGTGAAGACGGCTTCCTCTACGTTCTCGGGCGGTTCAAGAGCCTCCTCATTGCTGACGACGGCGAGAAATTCAGCCCGGAAGGGATAGAAGAAGCAATAAGCGAACAGTCGAAGTACATTGACCAATGCATGCTCTACAACAATCAGAAGCCATACACAGTTGCCCTGGTGGTTCCCAACCAGCATGCCCTGAAACTTTACCTTGAAGACCACAACATGTCTGCAACCACCGAGGAAGGCAAGCGGGCTGTTCTTAATCTCATTGAAAATGAAGTAAATGAATACCGCATCAATGGCAAGTTTGGGCACATGTTCCCGCACCGATGGCTGCCGGTGGCACTCGGGGTT
Organism: Bacteroidales bacterium; assembly: GCA_027451265.1. GTDB lineage: Bacteria > Bacteroidota > Bacteroidia > Bacteroidales > VadinHA17 > SR-FBR-E99. The sequence goes on from DAIDJT010000037.1 coordinate 8,913, forward strand.
CTGAATGAAAGCTTCAATGAGGAGAACGGCATGATGAACTCCACGATGAAGATCGTCAGGGGCAAGATCACTGCGAGATACAATGATCTCATAGAGTGGCTATACACACCCATGGGCAAGATAGTATACAATGAACGCAACATGGAAGAGGTCGAGAAAATGAAGCTCGGCTGATCCGAAATTTAATATTACATATGAAATACTCAATTTTCACGGTTCTCGTCCTTACTGTCGGGGCGATGACCTGTTGTACCGGAAAGAAAGCAACTGAATGGAAGCCTGCAGAAAACCCGCTGATGACTGCATGGTCTGAAAAAATTGATCCTGCTGCTCCATGGCCCGAATATCCCAGGCCGGGGCTCGAAAGAAATGAGTGGATGAGCCTGAACGGATTATGGGACTATGCGATCTGTCCAAAGGATGCAGACCGCCCCGATCCCCAGGGCAAAATCCTCGTCCCCTACCCCGTTGAATCAGCCCTCTCCGGTGTAAGGGAAAGGATGAGTGACTCGCTGGCTCTCTGGTATTCGCGTGAATTCGTCATTCCGAAACAATGGAATGACAAGCAGATAATAATCAATTTTGAAGCATCGGACTGGGAGACGACCGTGTGGGTTGATGACAACCTGGCTGCAGTCCATCGTGGCGGCTATGATCCCTTCTGGTGTGATATCACCAATTACCTTGGTGACACAAAGAAGCATAAACTTGTAATCAGGGTTACCGATCCCACAGACAGGGGGCGTCAGCCAAGGGGTAAGCAGGTGATGAAGCCAGGTGGCATCTGGTACACACCCACAAGCGGCATCTGGCAGAGTGTATGGCTTGAACCGGTTGAGAAGAGCTGGATAGGAGAACTTCGTATTGTACCGGACATTGACAGCGGATTGCTGCACGTGACAGTCATCGAGGAACGGTGCCAGGGGGGTCCGGAGAAATGTCCGCCGGTAGACATGGCCCCGTCACTCGCAGAGATAACTCTTTTGTCTGACGGACAAACGGTGGCAGTAGCCTCAGGCAGCACCGGATCAGTATTGACATTGCCCGTACCGGATGCAAAACTATGGAGCCCGGAAGACCCCTACCTGTATGATCTGAAGGTGAAACTGGTGACGGGAGGCCAGGTTACTGACGAAGTGAAATCATACGCCGGTATGAGAAAAATATCATTGGGGGTTACCGAAGACGGCTTTACACGCATCCTTCTGAACAACCGTTTCGTATGGCAGAACGGACCGCTTGACCAGGGATTCTGGCCTGACGGACTCTATACGCCACCTTCCGATGAAGCCATGGTGTATGACCTTGAGATGCTGAAAAAGATGGGATTCAACATGCTTCGCAAGCATGTCAAGGTAGAGAACAGAAGGTTTTATTACCATACTGACCGGATGGGCCTGCTGGTATGGCAGGATATGCCCAGCGGCGACGATTACATCTGGGGCGATAAACCAGACATATCCAAGACTGCCGCCGACTCCGCACTCTTCATGGGCGAACTTACAAGGATGATAGAGACGAAGTTCAACAATCCCTCCATAATCATGTGGGTGGTTTACAACGAAGGCTGGGGCCAGTACAACACACCGGCAGTAACTGATTATGTAACAGCTTTCGACACGACCAGGCTTGTCAACAGCGCTTCCGGATGGACTGACCGGGGGACGGGACATGTACTTGATATTCACAACTATCCTGAGCCTGTGGCTCCCAGGACTGAAAAAGCCAGGGCCATAGTGCTTGGTGAGTTCGGCGGACTGGGATTGCCGGTGCAGGGTCATACCTGGGAACAGAAGAACTGGGGTTATGAGAAGATGGGTGATACCACGGCACTCCTGAAGAAGTATACTGAGTTTTACGCTGTTGTTAGGCAGATGGTTGCCGAAAAAGGGCTGAGCGCGTCGGTCTACACCCAGACAACTGACGTGGAGACGGAGACCAACGGTTTGATGACCTATGACCGGAAGGTTGACAAAATGGGCTTTGCCAACGTCCGCAAGGCGATGGAAGGTAATAGGCAATAGGCAATAGGCAGGCTGATCAAACGATCAGCCTGCTTTTGAACGGCAGGAATGTCATAAAATCCGCATGGTGGACTATATAGGCCTCCGTGGTGCGTTTCACAAGATCGCCCTCGTGTGCATGCGCTGCAATTATGTGGCACACCTCCGGCGGCACGCCGCATTCCTCTGCGAGGCTGACGCCTGAGAACGGATGCCTGAGATACTGCCCGTACTTCCCCTGAACCGCTGTGCCATTTGCATCAAGCTCATATTCAAGCATCTTGCCGACATCTGCAAGTATCGCTCCTGCAATCAGCACATCCATATTGACAGGAAGTTCATTGCGAAAAAACTCGTTCATTTTCAAACCTGCTTCGCGGGCAACATGCACCACGCATCTCTTGTGGTCCATAAATGTCACTTTCAGGTCAGGCCCGCAGAGGAGGGTGAACGGGATCCGGTTCAGGTCGTCAGCGGAGAGTACACTGCGTTCCAGTGCCAGTTCCCACGTGCGGGCAGTTTTCGCCCTCAGGTCCGGGTCACTGATCCATTCCAGTTCCGGCCAAAGTTTCTTGATTTCCCCGGTCATAGCAGGTTATTTAAGGTGTGCAATAATGGCGTCAGTCATCTGTATGGTTGATGCAGCACCAAGGGTTACCACTTCAGGTTTGCCTGTCATCTTCATCATGTCATAGGTCTTGACCTTTCCCTCCTCTATGACTTCGGCGATAGCCTTGCGGATCCTTGTTGCCGTCTCCTTCTCATCTATATAGTCAAGCATCATGCAGGCTGACTCAATCATTGCCACAGGGTTAACGATGGGTACCTCGTACCCGGCATACTTGGGAGCTGAACCATGTGTGGGTTCGAACACCCCGATTCCGTCTTCGGAAAACTGTGCGCTGCATGCAAAACCGAGTCCTCCTATGAGTCCTGCGAATGCATCGGAGGCGATATCTCCGAACATGTTTCCGGCCACAATTACTCCGTAGTCTTCCGGGTTCTTGGTCAGCCACATCATCTGTGCATCGATATTAGTATTCCTGAGCTGTATTGCCGGGAACTCATTCTTCTGCATCTCCTTGGCAATCTTCCACATGAGCCCGGAGGTTTCCCTTATCACGTTGGGTTTTTCGCAGACGGTTACCGATTTGTAACCAAACTTAACCGCATGTTCAAATGCTGCCCTGACGATTCGTTCGGTATATTTCTTTGTGAAGATCCTGGTTGAGACAGCCAGTTCCTCTTTCGGGCACCAGCCGAAATTTTCGCGGAATTTTGGATGGGTCATCAGTGCATCATAAACCTGCTGCGGAGGATTTGACCACTCCACACCGCCGTAGAGCCCCTCGGTATTCTGTCTGAATATGACGACATCAACCAGCGGTTCCTCAGGGTTTCCATCCCTGTCGCGGCGGATGAAGTTCAGCGGGTTTCCCTTGTAGCTGCGGCATGGTCTGACGCATATGTCAAGGCCGAAGTGCTGTCTGAGTCCCACTATGGGGCTGCTGTAGGTGAATCCCTTGCCCTGGAGAGCCGGTGAGAGCTCAGCGGCGGCATCATCCTTGGGCTTGGAGGTGATTGCACCGAACAGGGCAATCTTGTGTCTGGCTATCAGGTCAATTGTGCGTTGTGGAAGCGGGTTGCCCTCCTTGCACCAGAAATCCCAGCCTATATCTCCGTAAACATATTCAGCATCAAACCCGGCCGCGTCGAGCACGCGAACAGCCTGTTTCAGAACAATGGCACCAATGCCGTCACCGGGAAGTGCCACAATTGTGCGTTTAGCCATAGTCGTATTATTTTCTGTGTTTTCGTTTGCTGTAAAAATATGGTTTTTATTGTGGTAAAAAAAAGAGTTTTAGCAGTTAAAATTCATAACGGTTGCATTGGAAAAAAACTATATTTACCGCATCACGGACTAAAACAGGATAAAGAGCATATTATGGGTGATTTGGGGGAGATAAAGCCCAGGAAGTTGTGGGGTTATTTCGAGGAGATTTGCAGGATACCTCGGCTTTCTAAAAACGAAGGAAAGATAAGAGCCTACCTGCTTGACTTTGCACGAAAGCATAACCTGGAAGCCAGGAAAGACAGCATCGGCAATATATTGATAATCAGGAATGCAGCCCCGGGAAAGGAAAAGATCAAGACGGTTGTCCTTCAATGTCACCTGGATATGGTTGGCGAAAAGAACGCTGCTCATCCTCATAACTGGGATACAGATCCTATAATTCCCGTCATTGACGGGAAGTGGGTTTCCGCAAGCGGGACCACCCTCGGTGCTGATGACGGGATAAAAGTCCTTTTAAGTTTCTACTTGCTCCTCGTTTAGTAGCGACAGTCATTATGCTTCCTGTACTCACTATCTTTAGTATTTTTGTTGGAATTTTAGGCGGATTTGTCGTTGCTAATCT
>DAIDJT010000038.1 GCA_027451265.1 Bacteroidales bacterium
ACACAGAGAATTAATTTTTTAAACAAATGTTTAATACACTTGCTTTAAACAATAAAGGTTTTTATATTTGCATAGTTGAGATTCAGGAAATGAAAAAAGCAAAATCCTGTTCCTGCTATCTGATGCTTACCCTGCTTGTGGTACTCATGTTCAATACAAGTTGTGCCACCACGCTCATAAGAGAACTGCGCCGGCCTCCTGTTACACCCTCTGATTCTTCCATTAACGATGTCAAAGTACATATGAAAGACGGTTCGCTTTATGTGCTTGATATATTGGACATGGATAATAATTCAGATACTGCTTATGGGTTCGGGATTTACTATGATAAATACAGGGATGTGATCATGGCAAACACTGATCCGTCCGGTCAGTGGACAGATAAGAGGTTCTCCATCGCCTTGCCTGATATTGCCCTTGTTGAGGTAAACCAAATAAAAAACAAAATGACAGGGAAAATCACGGGCATATCCCTGGTTTCTGTCGCCACAATCGGCATCACAGCTTATTGCCTGACCAACCCCAAAGCCTGTTTTGGCTCATGCCCGACATTCTACTCATGGGATGGAACTGATACAACACTCATGGCTGAAGGTTTCTCATCAAGCATTTTAAAGAAATACGAGGCAGATGATATCGATATGCTATACCATGCCCGTCCGACCGGTAACACTTTCAGTCTGAGACTTACGAATGAAGCCCTGGAGACTCATGTCATCAGGTATGCCAATATAATGTTATTGCCGAGAGGTGAAGGCGAAAGAGTGTTTGCCACTGAAGAAGGTAAGTTCTTTGAGACATCTGATATTCGTCCGCCGGTATCATGCAAAGCCGCCGAAGGTGACTGTCTTGAGCAGCTGAGATCAATGGACAAAAAGGAAAGGTACAGCCGGAGTGATCCTCACAATCTTATTACCAAAGAATCAGTTGAGCTAACTTTTACAGATGTCCCTGAAGGTGAAACAGGACTCATTTTAGGATGCAGGCAGACATTCATGACAACCTATCTCTTCTATCAGGGGCTTGCATACCTTGGCAGATCCGCAGGTTACTTTGCAGCAAGAATTGAAAGTGGTGACAGGCTACCGCAGCGGAAATTTGACAGGATCAAAGATCTTCTTGGCCCCATTGAAGTGTTTTTTCAGGATTCCGGCGGACGATGGATCAGGGCAGGTGAAATCCCGGAGTCAGGGCCAATCGCTTCAGACTTACATCTTATAAGGCTCCCGGAGACTGGTTCTGAAGAGGTGAAAATAAAGCTTCGGATGACAAAGGGATTGTGGAGGATTGACTATGCTGCGCTGGGCAGGCTTGGAAGGGAGATCAATCCGATAATTGTGGAACCGTCTGAAGTCCAGGTAAAAAACAATCCGGACGCCGGCGCTGTTCCGCTTCTGGAAGATCAGCAGACACCACTTATTACCCTTCCCGGAGATGTCTATGAATTAACATACCGTCTACCGGATGTTGGTGATAATTATGATCTCTTTCTTAAAAGCAGGGGCTATTACCTTGAATGGATGAGAGAAACATGGCTGGAGGAAGAGAATCATTTCAAAGCCGCAGTCTTCTTCGGATTTCCCGGACTCTACCTTAGACACGCAGGTAATGATTTCAAAAAAGTGGAAAACGATTTGGAGGAAAGTTTCTGGAACAGCAGATATGTCAAAAAGAATTAATAGGATAATTCAGCTTACTGTATGCCTGATATTCCTGACTGAATGTCAGAGTTCAATGGTTCCCAGGGCATATATGCCAGGGCCGTCCATGGCAGGAAAGAGCCCTGCCGGCAGCTGGATTGTAATGACCCTGCAACAGGATCCTCCGCTCTCTCCGACAGCAGAAATTTCTGGTGAGTTGATTGCAATTGAGCACGACACCGTTTACCTTCTGACTGATGCCGGATTTGTAAAGATCCGTCGCAGTAACATCAGTGCAGCCATCCTCTACCCTTTCAGGCCGCAGAGTGCAACAGCACCTATTATTGCCGGTTTGTCATTATTACCCAACATGATCGGAGCAATAGCAATGCCTGATCCCGGAGTTGCAGTTCTGCTGCTTGGAATTCCTTTAGTGGTTACCGCTACAATTATGGGTCTGAACGAACATTTTGGAAACAGGTTGAGATACCCTCTAAAATACAACCTTAATGATCTGGGCAAGTTTGCCCGTTTCCCGCAAGGTTTGCCACCAGGTCTAGATCCGACGAAGCTACGCCTTAAATAATCGGGTAACAATTTTCCTGAAAAACGTTTAGTTAAGACCAACTCTGATGTGGTTAGTTTACCCCGGCGCAATGGGGCCAGATTAGCCGGCCTATGCACAGACTAAATTGATAATCGAATTCTTGGAATATAAATTATGAATTCAACAGGTTTGAAATAAAATTTGAATAATTGTTAATTGTCAAATATTTATTTAAATTTGTATTGTATTGACATATAGAGATATTTGTGATAGTAATGTTAAATATTATTTATTCTGTTGTTAAATAGTAATTTTAATCCTGTAATATGTCTGAAGCAAAATTTGTCCCTTTTGATTTAAAATTGGTCGAACCTTCCTTTGGTTCATCCCTTACTGATTTGATAATTGATTTGGATTATTTGCGAAAGAAACATTTAGGAGGATCTACACATCCAAAGGTTTTTTTCCAGTTAAAGCATATATTCCATACCCTCGAAAGTATTGGATCAGCGCGGATTGAAGGGAATAATACCACTATTGCTGAATACATCGAAACAAAACTTGACGCTAAAAATACTGTACCACAGGGGATACAAGAAATTAGAAATATTGAAAATGCAATGGCATTTATTGAGGAGAACGTTAAAGACTATCCGATTAACCGTGCCTTTATCAGCCAAATGCATAAGATGATAGTCGAGGGGTTACCTTCACCACCGGAAGGAGAAGGGGACGCTACTCCGGGTGTGTATCGAAGGACAAACTTACAAATTAATAAGTCAGACCATTTGCCACCAGACTTTCTGATGGTTGATGATTATATGTCTGAATTGATAGAGTTCATTAATCGTCCGGATAGTTCAAAATATGATTTATTAAAGGCTGCGATAGCTCATCACAGATTTGTATGGATACACCCTTTTAGCAACGGTAATGGCAGAACAGTTAGGTTGTTTACCTATGCAATGCTAGTAAAGACAGGATTCAATGTAAATGTCGGGAGAATATTAAATCCCAATGCAGTTTTTTGCAGCAATCGCAATGATTACTATTATTACCTGTCAAGAGCCGATAAAGGAACCAATGCAGGACTGCTAGAGTGGTCAGAATATGTTCTCAAAGGTTTGAAGGACGAAATAGAAAAGATAGACAAATTGTTAGACTACAAATATTTAAGTAAAGAAATCCTGCTTCCAGCAGTTACTTTTGCGCTTGAACGGAAATACATAACGGACATAGAATCAAGCATACTAAAAAAGGTCATTAATAAGCAGGTAGTCCAGGCAGCCGATATTAAAGAATTCTTTAAAGGGAAAGCTGATTCAGAAGTTTCAAGGCAGATCCGGAAACTTATTGATAGAAAAATGTTGGTTGCAGAATCCGAACGAGCAAGAAAATATATCATTAGATTTGATAACAGCTATCTTCTGAGAGGGATTATTAATTCTCTTGGAGCAAGGGGATTCCTACCATTGAATGAATAGTCTAATATCAGGTCTTCTCCATTGAGATTTTATTTGTCAGGGTAACCTTTGTAGCGAAAGTGTGCCTGGCACAATGCATGTTAAGGTTTTTTGTATGCCCCACACGTCGGCAATCTCCCTGAGGCAGGCATTCATCGTCTGGTTAGGGAGTACTGGTAACAGAACTCCCTTTTTCTGATATAGACCATTAATTACAAGGTTCTTTTTCCATGATATTGATATTACTGGTTGATAATTACAAATTCCATTGTTGTAAGCCAATGAATACCACTACATTACGGCTTATTCGGTGGACAATTTGTTTTTTGAAGAAAGTACACCGAATAAGCCACCAGATGGGTGTACTCCGGTGTACATATTAAAGAAAGGATAAAAAAGAGAGTCCTGCAAATGTTTGATTTACAGGACTCCACTTTCGTAACTAATTGATATTGTGGAGATAAGGGGAATCGAACCCCTGACCTTGTGACTGCCAGTCACACGCTCTAGCCAACTGAGCTATATCCCCATGCTTAAATGAACAGCCCCGTCGCCGGCTTAAAACATCCATTCGCCCGGAGCGGTGCAAATATAGAAATTTTTTCCAAATCACTTAATATACACCCGTCGGAGTTGACAAACAATTTTGTAACTTTGGGGGGCCTATAACAGCATTACAATGGAACTCAAGAAAAACGAGAAGGCAAACCTCGAGAGCAAGAAATCACTGTTCCTCCAGATAGGACTGATTGTTGCCCTTCTTGTCTGCCTCGGGGCAATGGAGTGGACCAGCGGTCAGAAAAAGGACTCCGCATTCGCCGGCATGACAGAAGAGGCAATTGAGGAAGAACAGATTCCGGTCACCGAAGAAACACCTCCTGAAGAAATGCCGCCGCCAGAGGTCACAGTCACTGACCTCTTTGAAATCGTTGAGGATGATGTCGTGATTGACAGTGACGTGAAATTTGAAGATGACGAGACCTCCGAAGACAAGGTTGTGGAAATCTATGCCCCGGTTCTTAAGGCCGAAGAGGAGGAAGTGGAAGAGGAAGTTTTTGTCATTGTTGAAGATATGCCAAAATTCAAGGGCGGTGACATCAACACATTCCGTGAATGGGTTCAGAAAAGGGTCCGCTATCCTGAACTGGCAGCCGAAAACGGCATCCAGGGCCGGGTATTCATCACTTTAGTGGTAGAAACCAACGGCACCGTAAGTAATGTGTCCGTATCGCGCAGCGTAGACCAGCTGCTCGATGATGCTGCAAAGGAAGCCGTGATGGCATCACCAAAATGGGAACCTGGCATGCAGCGTGGCCGGCCTGTGAGAGTGAGATATTCAATACCCATCATCTTCCAGCTGCAATAATCAGAGCTGTAAATCGTTTAATATACACCCCGCCTTCATCAGAACAGCGGGGTTTTTTAAATCCATTGTTATGAAACGGACCATCGGAATCTTATTTGTTGCAGCCCTGCTTATGTCAGGCTGCGGATCATCAAAGAAACAGCTTGAGATCGGCAACTATGACGCTGCCATCAGCAAAGCCGTGGCTGACCTCAGGAAAAAGCCCGACAGCGAAAAGGACATTGAAACCCTTGAGCGTGCAATGAACATCGCCCTTGAACAGGACAACGAACGTATTCGCTTCCTGAAGATTGAAGGCAGAGCCAATGCCTGGGACGAGATTTACATTATCTATAAGAAAATGAGCGACCGGCAGACGGCAGTACGAACGGTGACCCCGCTCAGGTACCAGGGCAGAACCATTGAATGGCCTTACGTTGACTATATGCAGGAGATGGTCATCGCCAAGAAAAATGCGGCTGACTTCTACTATGCACACGGCCAGGAGCTGATGAAGAACAACACCAAGGAATCATACCGCCAGGCTTACGCGGAATTTGCCCGTGCCAGGGAGTATGTGGGTGATTACCCGAACATTGACCAGATGATGCAGGAATCACATTACCTGGGCATCAGCCGCGCATGGGTTACTGTGAAGAACTACTCTGTCATCAAGTTTCCCGAGGAGTTTGAAAAGGACCTGCTGGCCCTTGACCTGCCCCGGCTTAACAGCGAATGGGTGGAGTACTACACCACGGCGCCCAACAATGATACCCAGATTGATTACTACATCAATATAAACCTCCGCACAATAGCAGTAAGTCCTGACCGGCAGTTCCAGCGTGACACCCTCGTCAAGGCAAGGGTAGAGGACGGCTTCGACTATGTCAAGGACGCAAGAGGCAATGTTATGAAGGACTCTCTGGGCAATGACATCAAGGTCAAGAAATTCAAGGATCTCCAGTGTGCCCTCATCCAGACTGTACAGGTCAAGGAATGTGTCATCCAGGGTGATGTGGAGATGATGGCACTCTATCCTGAGCGTACAATAAAGAAAGAACCCATTGGTGCCAGGTCTGATTTTGAACATATCTCGGCCAGGGCAATCGGCGATGTAAATGCGCTGTCAGCAGAGCAGAAGAAAATGCTTCAGTCACAACCGGTTCAGTTCCCGATGGATATTGAAATGGTCATAATGTGCACCGAGAACCTGAAGACTGCCATCCGGGGCTTCATGGAAGCAAACAGACGGTATATTAATTAGAATGTATTATTTTTGACGCCCCGGCCCTGACAGACCGGGGCGGTTTTTTCTGCCACCCTGGTGACACCGTGACAGCCGCCCTGGTTCCGGAGGAGACACAGGAGCTCTTCAAGCCATCACCGGCATGAAGGGCATCAGATAATACGAACTGATTAACCTTTTAAACAATAGAAAGAGCGGTATTGATAGGGGTCATCACCCCGGAGATAAGTGAGGCGAGCGCCCGTGATTACCTTGACGAGCTGGCATTTCTCGCAGAGACTGCCGGTGCCGTTCCTGTCAGGAAGTTCCTCCAGCGGGTTGAACATCCCAATCCCCGTACATTTGTGAACAAGGGTAAGATTGAGGAGATAGCCGCGTTTGTTGCTGCCAGTGAGATAACCCTTGCAATTTTTGATGATGAGCTCACTCCCAGCCAGATGCGCAATATCGAGAAGGAGCTCAACTGCCGCAGCATTGACCGCACAAATCTCATCCTTGACATTTTTGCCGGCAGGGCGCGCACATCGCACGCCCGTACACAGGTGGAACTGGCACAGTACCAGTACCTTCTTCCAAGGCTTACCGGCATGTGGACTCACCTCGAGCGTCAGCGCGGAGGCATCGGGCTGCGCGGCCCCGGTGAAACCGAGATAGAGACTGACCGCCGAATCATTCGTGACAAGATCACAAAGCTGAAAGAACAGCTCAAGAAGATTGACACACAGATGAATACCCGCCGCAAGGGGAGGGAGAAGATGGTTCGGGTTGCCCTGGTTGGCTACACCAACGTTGGGAAATCAACCCTGATGAACCAGGTAAGCAAGAGTGATCTCTTTGCTGAAAACAAGCTTTTTGCCACCCTTGACACCACGGTGCGGAAGGTGGTGCTTGGCAACCTCCCTTTCCTTCTCTCGGATACGGTAGGGTTCATCCGCAAGCTGCCGCATGACCTGGTGGAGTCATTCAAGTCAACCCTCGACGAGGTAAGGGAGGCAGACCTGCTGCTGCATGTGATTGACATATCGCACCCGGGTTTTGAAGATCAGATGGCAGTTGTCAATGCCACCCTCGGGGAGCTCGGGTCTCTCAATAAACCGACGATTCTTGTCTTCAACAAAACGGACCTGTTCACTTTTACCCGGAAGGATGATGATGATCTCACCCCGGTGAAAAAGGAGAATCTTTCGCTGGATGACCTGCGGAAAACATGGATGGCGCACGCCGGCGACCAGCGCACGGTCTTCATCTCGGCCAAAAAGCGCGATAATCTTGAAGAACTGAGACGGATGCTGTACGAGGAAGTAAAAAAGATCCACGTGCTACGTTATCCCTACAATGATTTCCTGTTTGAGTCTGAGGAGCCTGTCATTTAAGCAGGCCTGCGGACATCATGTACTCTGCAATCTGAACCGCGTTGGTTGCGGCGCCCTTTCGTATGTTATCAGCCACAACCCACAAATTGAGGGTCTTCTCCTGTGAGAAATCACGCCTGAGCCTGCCTACGTATACCTCATCATGGTCATGGGCGATCAGCGGCATGGGATATTTGTTCTGTGAAGGATCATCATAAAGGATAACACCCGGGGTGGAAGAGAGCAGCGCCCTTACCCTGTCAAGGTCAAATTCCCTTGCAAACTCTATGTTGACTGCCTCGGAGTGTCCTCCCGTCACCGGTACTCTGACAGCGGTGGCAGTGATTTTTATCTCCTCGTCATTCAGTATCTTGCGTGTTTCATTCACAAGTTTCATCTCCTCCCTGGTGTAACCGTTATCAAGGAATACATCGCACTGCGGGATACAGTTAAGGTCGATGGGGTGGGGGTAAGCCATTTCGCCGGTCAGTCCGCGCCGTTCGTTTTCGAGCTGTGTGACGGCCCTGACGCCGGTGCCGCTTACAGACTGGTATGTTGAAATTACGAGCCTCCTGATACCATATTCCCTGTGCAGAGGTGCTATGGCCATCAGCATCTGTATTGTGGAGCAGTTGGGATTGGCAATTATTTGTGTTTCAGCGCTGATAGCAGCAGCATTAATCTCAGGAACCACAAGAGGTATCCCCGGTTCCATCCGCCAGGCTGAGGAATTGTCAATAACCTTTGTACCATTCTCGGCGAAGACCGGAGCCCATTCCTTTGATACCGAAGCGCCGGCGGAGAAAATGGCTACATCAGGAATTGCTTCAACTGCCTCCATAACACTTAGCACCCTTACCGGCTTGCCTCTGAATATCACTTCTTTGCCGGCCGAGCGTTCCGATGCGGCCGGAAAGAGTCTGTCTACAGGAAACTGTCTCTCTTCAAGAACCTTCAGCATCATTCTGCCAACCATTCCCGTGGCGCCGACAACTGCTACTTTCATTTTTTTCGTGTTTTAAAAAATTATGCGAACTTTATTATGAGAAAAAGTGCGACAAATTTAATCCTTTTTTAGTCCCGCTGCATGAAAAAGATTATACTGTTGCCGTTATTGCCATTGTATCTGTCTGTTACGGCACAGACCGGAAGTGCTGCCCATGATTACCCGGTAACGGGCGGTATTGTGATAACCGAGATAATGGCCGATCCCACTCCTACACGGGGCTTGCCTGAGCGCGAGTACCTCGAGATATTCTGCCGTGCCACAGATACACTTGAGATCAGTGGCATTATGCTTATTGCCGGAAGTGATACGGCATATCTTCCTGATGGTGCGATGGCTCCCGGGGAACGGATCATTCTCTGTTCCACCGGAAGCAGGAATGACCTTCTTCCCTATGGCAGGGTCATGGCAATCAAATCGTTTCCGTCACTGAATGATACAGGAGAGATGATAGTCCTCCGGACGCCTGAAGGTTCCCTGGTACATTCGGTTCTCTACAGCCCGGTGTTTCTGGGAGACGGGCCAAGGTCCGGAGGTGGATGGTCTGCCGAGCTCACTGACACGGGTAATCCGTTTCATGAACCATGGGCCTGGGGTCCGTCATCGGATCCCTCAGGTGGCACGCCGGGAAGGGCCAATTCAACCATTGTCACCGTTCCTGATACGAGATGCCCTCGCGTCATCGCTTCCTGGCCTGTATCGAAGGTAATGGTAGCAGTGCTCTTTGACGAAACCGTTATGATGGCGGATGCCGGTTCATGGCTTGCCGATGGCAGGCAGACACAACCTGCAATCTCCGGCGATGCTGCAGACCGCACCGTAATGGTTCCTCTCAAGGAAGAAATTCAGCCGGGCAGGGTAATGACCCTGCTGATCCCCGTTAATGTCACAGATTTTGCCGGCAATGGGGCCTGCCCCGGCGAGGTCAGAACAGGACTGCCTTCTGAGCCTCTGCCCGGAGAGATCATGTTTAATGAACTTATGCCTGACCCTGCCCAGGGATGCAGCGAGTACACCGAGCTGTTCAACAATTCGGAGAAGATATTTGATCTGTCAGCCCTCCTGCTTGCCGGCAGCAGCAAGGCGAAGGCAACGGCCATAACTGCAACGCACCGTCAGCTTTTACCCGGAGGCTATGTGGCACTCACCACGGGCACTGAAGAGTTCGCCGACATTTACCCATGCGCCGATGAACATTCCGTGTTCCGTGCCGAACGCCTCCCGGCATTGCCTGACGATGGCGGAACGCTGATACTCTATGACAGGAATATTACCATCATTGACCGGGTTGATTACAGCCCCGCAATGCATATGATCTTTCTTTCCGGTACCAGGGGAGTGGCACTTGAAAAGGTTATACCGGGTTCTGCATCTGACGTTCAGTCTAACTGGCATTCAGCCACCGGCAACTGCAACTTTGGCACCCCCGGGGCACCGAATTCGGTCATGATTGATGACAGCAGCGAAGAAGAGGGTCTTTCCCTGTCGTCAGGAAGAATTTCGCCTGACGGCGACGGGTTTGAGGATGTGGTCTCAGTGGGGGTTTTCCCGGGAGGGGAGGAGAATGTCATTTCGGTGACTGTCTTCAATGACCGTGGTTACCCGGTAAGACGACTGGCGGAGCGGGTTACGGCAGGCGCTGGTGCCAGCTTTGCATGGGATGGCCTGACGGACAACGGTGCGAGGCTGCCGGCAGGTTTATACATGGTAATTGCTGAATCAATCAACACTGCCGGATCATCGCGGCGGTGGAAGAAGGTATGTGCCCTTCTCTACAGGTGAAATAAAGGGTTCAGAGAGCTGCGATGAGCTCCTTCATGATCCGCGTCATCTTCTCTTCGCTGTGCTCGGCAGCCATCTGGACCGATTCATGAGTTGTGTATTCGATCTTTCCTTCAACACCGAGATCAGTGATGATGCTGACTGCAAAAACGGGAAGGTTCATATGCCTTGCGGTTATAACCTCCGGCACTGTTGACATACCCACGGCATCTGCCCCTATTACCCGGAAGAACCTGTATTCGGCCGGGGTCTCGAAGGTAGGGCCGGTAGTGGAAAGATATACTCCCCTGGTGACAGGTATGCCAAGTCCGGCAGCTATTTTCTCCGCCTTCTCCATAAGCTTTTTGTCATAGGGTTCACTCATATCCGGGAAACGGGGACCTATGCGGTCATCATTGGGCCCGATCAGCGGATTGGCAACAAGGCAGATATGATCTTCCAGGATCATGATATCTCCGATCCTGAAGTTGGGATTGACTCCTCCTGCTGCATTGGAGAGGAACAGTGCCCTGATTCCCAGTTCTTTCATGACCCTGATCGGGAATGTGACCTGTTCAGAACCGTAACCCTCGTAATAGTGAAAACGGCCCTTCATTGCAACCACCTTCTTGCCGCCGAAGTCGCCGTATATTAGCTTTCCTGCATGGCCCTGAACTGTTGACACAGGGAAATCGGGTATGTCCTTATAGGGAATTTCAACCTGGATATCTATCTCTGCCGTCAGGCCGCCCAGTCCGGTTCCGAGGACTATGCCAGCCTCGGGATCCTTAATGCCCTTTGAACTAAGGAAATCAGCAGTCTTGATAATCTTTTCCAGCATATGAGTATACTTTTTTTAAAAAGAGTTCTTCATTTTCAATGAATTGCACCCTGACAGGCAGATAATGCAATGCCTGCCTGACATGGTCTGCAATATTAGTGAATTCTTTTAACCTGACGCCATCCTTGGAAGTGGTGACAATTATTTTGTCGGGACCGGTCATTGAATCAAAGGCTGAGGTAATTCTGACTGAATCAGCCATTGTGTAAGCATGGTGATCAGGGAAGGCGATATGTTCGATATGTCCTGCGATCCCTTCAAGGTAATCTGCAAGAGGAGCGGGGTTGGCTATCCCGGTTACAAGCAGGATTGAGGTCGAGCGTGTTATCTGGCCGCTGCTGTCACTGAAGAGGTGAAGAGGCCGTCCGTAATCAAGAGTCGTGAAGAAAACGGGCCCGCGTACGCCAGCCTCCAGCAGTTCTTTACTTATCATCTCCCTGGCGTCTGCGGAGACTGCTCCGGGAGTTTTAGTTACTATAACGATATCGGTCCGCCTTACGGCCCTGATGTGCTCACGAAGCATCCCCAGCGGCAGAAGGTGGTCACGGGTCATCAGCCTGGCCCAGTCGGTCAGGATGATATTCATCCCGGCCTTCACGGCCCTGTGCTGGAAGCCGTCATCCAGTATCACTGCCCCGGCATCGGGAAAAGTCCGCATGATTTCCCTGATACCGTTGACCCGGTCGCGGTCAACGAATACCTGCACCCCGGTAAGGCTCTGTGCCATCAGCAGAGGTTCATCTCCCGAAGCGGCAACTGTACTTTCAGGAGTGACTCTCATGAATCCGCGGCTCCTGCGCAGGTAGCCACGGCTGAGCACTGCCACCGGTGTCTTTGATGAAAGTTTTTCTGCAAGGTAAATCACGTGAGGTGTCTTGCCTGTACCGCCGGCAGTGATGTTTCCGACACAAATTACCGGTACGTTCAATGAATGGCTCCGCAGCAGGCCCAGGTCATAGAGCCGGTTCCTTACAGCCACGGCTGCGCCATATAGCTGAGAGGCGGTCCACAAAAGGAGCTTCCACGGCATTATCATCCTAACGGATTTCCAGGTAATAGGGCATGGCAGCCTGTATTCCGCCGGAAGAAATGATATCCTTCAGGTCAAAGTAGTACCTTGATACCTCACCCAGTTCCTTGCGAATGGCTTTTGCCCTTAAGTCACCCGTAAATTCCCTTAGCAATTTCGTGTAGAGGTCGGTTGATTCGGGCTTTTCTATAGTCCGGTACTCATCAAGTCCGGCAAGCGAGGCAGCTTCCTTTACGGCGTCGGCAAGTCCGCCGAATGAGTCAACCAATCCGATGGGAATTGCATCTGCGCCGCTCCATACATGGCCCTGTCCGATGCTGTCGACTGCTGTCTGCCTCATGCTCCTGCCTTCAGCGACTACACCGGTGAATGTGCTGTAAGTCCGTTCAACATTGGCCTGCAGGGCATCCTTTTCGAAGGCATTGAGTGGTCGTGTGAGTGACGGGGAGTCGGAATAGGCGTTGGTACGCACCACGTCAGAGCTTATGCCCAGCTTATTGTCGAAGAGGGCCTGGGCGTTGGGGATGAGGCCATAAACACCTATTGAACCGGTGACCGTTACCGGTGATGCCATTATCCTGCGCGCGGCGGCAGCGATATAGTAACCGCCGCTGGCGGCATAGTTGCCCATTGAGACAACAACCGGTTTGACACTGTCAGTAAGCCCTACCTCTCGCCATATGATGTCGGAAGCAATTGCGCTGCCGCCGCGCGAGTTGACCCTGAATACAACAGCCTTCACCGTTGAGTCAAGGCGGAGCTTGCGTAACTCTTCCGCATACCTGTTACCACCGATGTTGGTGTCATCACCGTCGCCATTGACGATGCTCCCCTCGGCGAAGAGAACCGCAATTTTGCCCTTTCCTGCGGCAGAAGTATGCTTTGCCGGAACATTTGAGTACTTTGACATTGAGACATAGCTGATCTTTTTGTCCTTGTCAATTCCTGCGGCCGTCCTGATGCTGTCTTCCAGCTGGTCACGGTAGATGGTACCGTCAATCAGTCCTGCGCCGGTCATGAGTGCTGCGTCATATCCCGCAAGCGAATCAGCAAGACTCATGATCTT
>DAIDJT010000039.1 GCA_027451265.1 Bacteroidales bacterium
ATTTAAAATGTAACACTGGCACCAAACATAACCGTTCTGGGCAGCGGATAGAGACCCAGGTCAATTCCTGAAGCCCAGCTGTCCGGAGCATAACCGACATCCGGATCCATTCCGTCATACTTTGTAAACGTATACAGGTTATTTACGGAGGCGTAGACTGATGCTCCCTTAAACCAGCTGAGGTTTTTGAGGAGATTTCCGAACCTGTACCCAACAACCAGGTTGCTGATTCTGACAAAATCTGCATCATGCATATAGATATCAGAAATCAGGTTTATGTTGCGGGTGGAGGCATATCCCAGTCTCGGGATTCTGTCTGAGGTGCCTTCACCGTGCCAGCGACCGAATATCTGGGTGGTATAGTTCTGGGTGAAGTTGTCTGCAAATGACCTGTATGACTGCATCACCTGCATTCCGAATTTACCTACAAGGGTGGCATTTGCATAAATGCCCTTGTACTCGGCATTGAGCTGGAGACCCATTTCAAAGTCAGGCAGCGGGCTGCCAAGCATCACCTTGTCATCATCATTTATCAGGCCATCGTTATTCTGGTCGACAAATTTGACATCACCCGGTCTCTGATCCTCAAAATAGGGAAGGCCTTCAGGAGTTACCCATGCATCAACATCATCCTGGTTCTGAAGGAGTCCGTCGGTCTCCAGGCCGTAGAAGAAGCCGATGGGGAAACCCACCTCAACCCTTGAGACAGCAGCAGTACCCTGTGAAAGCACGTCACCTGTACCATTGATAATACCTTCAGCATTGGCAAGGCGGGTAACCACGTTTTTGTTCATTGTCCCGCTGATAGAAGCGCCATAGATAAAATCTGATACCTGGCCCTTCCAGTTGATGTTGAACTCTATCCCGGAGTTCTTGATATCACCACCGTTGATATAAGGAGCGCCTGCGCCTGCTGTACCAAGTATCGGAGCCAGAACAAGCCAGTCCCTGGTGATTTTGTTATAGTAGTCGAGTGACAGACCGAGGTTTGATTTGAAGAAACGGGCATCAACACCTATGTTAAGCTGTTCCGAAGTCTCCCATGTCACGTCCGGGTTGGGAACGTTTGCCGGTATTGCAGTAGGTGACGTCACGAGCTTGTCAGGGCCGAAATAATAACCCTGCGGGAGATAGGCGATGTTTGAGCTGTAGATGAAGTTATCGATGCTCTGGTTACCGTTCTGTCCCCAGCTGGCACGGAGTTTACCGAAGCTGATCCAGTCATTGTCTTTCATGAATTCTTCTTCGGTGAATATCCATCCGGCGGAAGCTGACGGGAAGAAGCCCCAGCGGTTTCCTTTGGCGAAGTTTGATGAGCCGTCAGCGCGGAAGACTGCATCAAAAATATATTTCTCCCTGAAGTTGTATGAAACGCGTCCGTAATAGGAGAGAAGACCACCACCCTGGGCAGCCCAGTCATTGCCCCATGTGCTGATTCCGGCAAGTGACTCGGCATTGACGTTATCGAGGTAGGCGTAGTCAGGTTTGCCGAAAATCGAATTTGTTTTGCTTCCTCCAAGATTTGAATTCAGAACGTTATCAAGGATTTCATTTCCGGCAAGGACACTGATCTTATGCTGACCAACCGAAAAATCATATGAGACTGTGTTTGTCAGGGTAAAGCTGATTCCCTGGTACATTGTCTGTTCAACCCTGTCATTGGCGTTGTTGTACTGTGCGGAAAGCTTGTATGTGGGAGCCCACAGCCTGTTGTTTCCAAACCAGGAGTTGATACCAAATGATGATCTTATTCTCAGGTTTTTGACAGGTTCAATGTTGATATATGCGTTACCTGCAAGTGTATTGCCTTTTCCCCACTGAAAGTATGACCTGTTGTAGAAGAGCATTGCCAGCGGGTTGGTCTGACCCAGGGAGATACCCTCAAGCGTGGGCGTAAAGCCATAAGGATCCGGAGACTTATCCCAGTATGCGGGAAGCAGCGGGTTCGTAACAAGGGCATTGTGCAGGTCATTCCAGTAAATGTTTCCGGTTCCCAGCCATTTGTTGCGGGTGTTGTTAAATGTAAAGTTCTCACCAACGGTGATGATATCATGTTTGCTGTTCTTGATAAGCACCATTTCAGAGTTCAGGCGTGCGGTAAACCTTCTGAAACCGGCGTCGATCAGATCACCGCCGAGGATACCTGACTGATCAAAGTAAGATACACCGAAAGCATAGATTACATCTTTTGATGAACCGGTGACATTGAGTGAATGGCTTTGAACAGGGGCGTTCTTCATTGACATCTCATCAACCCAGTCGGTTCCTTCCCATCCTCCCTGCAGCTTTGCCCACACTTCTTCACCCAACTGTGTGCCGAGGTTTCCCGGGAAGGTTGAATTGATGTAGGAATTGTTTTTAAGAATTGATTCCCAGTCGTTTGGTGCAAGGCCGTCATTTGCGCGGCCTTCATCCATTATGAACATATACTCCTGTGCATTGAGTGCGGGAAGTTTCTTGTATATGTTCTGCATCCCGTAGTAATAATCATAGGTAATGACAGGAGCTGATCCTTTTTCACCCTTTTTAGTGGTTACAAGGATAACGCCGTTTGCGGCCCTTGATCCGTAGATGGCAGATGAGGCTGCATCCTTGAGGACATCTATCGATTCAATGTCAGATGCGTTAAGGTAGTCAATGTTTCCTACAGATACGCCGTCAACGATGTACAGTGGAGCGGAGTTGCCAATGGTACCGAGGCCTCTGATTGTTGCCTTTGTACCGGCACCCGGGGCACCGCTGTTCCTGGTGACGCTGATACCGGTGGCAATACCCTGGAGGGCTTCCATTGCCGTTGAGGTATTAAGTTCAGCAATCTGGTCACCTTTTACGTTCAGGTTTGCACCGGTAACAAGTGCCTTTTTCTGAACACCATATCCGATGACCACAATTTCGTCCAGGTCAGTTGGCGCATCAGCCATTGTCACGTTGACGGTGGCAGAGGTAACAGTCACCTCAACCGGAGTCATGCCGATAAAGGTAAATTTCAGTGTTGATCCCATCCTTGTCTGGATGGAGTAGGTTCCGTCAGCATCCGAGAGTACACCGGTGCTGGTTCCGGTAACCATGATAGTCACTCCGGGCAGAGGGCTCCCATCGGTCTGGTAGGTTACGCGTCCTTTCACCGTAACCTCTTGAGCAACCATAACCTGGGCGACCAGTGCTAGGACTAGTAGCAATACAGTTTTTTTCATAAAATCAGGTTTTAATAGGTTAAAATGAATAAATCAGGTTGATAAGGTTTCAATATCCTAAGATAATATAAATGGAATTCAATATCAGGCAGGTCAATAAATGTTTCCCGGTGATAAATATCACTATTCCCGGCGGGGTCCGCTAAAGATCTTTCTGGTAAATCCTGAATTTCTTGACCACTTTGCAGCCGATGCGTTCGTATTCGCCTCTCATCCTCAGGTTATCTTCAAGAACGAGGTGGCTGTCAATGGTTTCCATCCTGCTGTTAATGGCATCCTGGAGTATCTTTACGCCCATGAGCACATCGAGGCCCTTGCCCCTGAACTCTTTTTTGACTCCGCCGAGCATCATGATCAGCTTGCGTGAACGTTTTGATTCCCGGAGAACCTTAAAAATGCCGAATGGCAGAAGCCGGCCCCTGCAGGCTTTGATGCCGGCGCTCAGGTCCGGCATTCCGATGGCGAAGCCTATAGCTTCTCCGTTCTTCATGACCGCCTTGATGAACTTAGGGTCAAGGATGAGCAGATAGCGTGCTGCGAAATCCTTCTTTTCCTTATCATTCAGGGGGACAAACCCGTATATCTCGGCAAAGGTGTCATTCATCAGCTCAAGGATGGGAATGATATAGGGTTTCAGGTGCTTTTTTCTTGTGAATTCAATTATATCGAACTCCCCGTTTTTGGTAATCCTGTCAAGCACCCGTTCATACACGACAGGGAACTCTCCGGGTATTTCTCCAAGATAGTTTACAAGATCGATCTTCTTGGTATAGCCTTCACTTTCAACAAGCTCTGGCATATATGACGAATTAGTGGCGCTTGTGATGAACTGCGGGTAATCAAATCCCTCTATCTGGAAACCCTGGGGATCTTTGTCTGAAAAGCCAAGGGGACCTACCAGTTTGCTCATCCCGTTCTGCCTGGCCCAGTCCTCTATCCTGCTGATGAGCGCATGGAATACCTCCGGGTCATTGTAACACTCCATGAAACAGAACCGGCCGTGGTTTTCGTGATTGATTTCGTTGTACCTGCGGTTGATGATCCCCATTATCCTTCCCACCGGCTTACTGTTCCTGTAAGCAGTCAGAAGGAGGGCATCAGCATACCCGTAAGATTTGTTTTTCTTCTTGTTATAGAGCTCCCATTCGTCCATATAGATCGGTGGAAGCCATTCGGGTTCGTTCCTGTGAACCTTTTCAGGCAGATAGATGAAATCACGGAGGTCATTTCGCGTGATTACCTCTTTGACGGTAATTTCTTCCATGGTAATCAGGTTGGGTTGCGGTAAAGATAGTTTAAGTTTTCTCTTTGAGTCCATTTTTGTCAATATCATCAGCAACCCTGAGCAATCGTTTGGTATCAAGGATATTGACAGAAAAGAGCGCTATAACTAAAACAAATGCGGAGTATACAAGTGATCCGGGAAGAAGCACTTCGGCAATCATTATCAGTCCGACAGTGATCCTGACTTCCGTCGGGCCCATTTTCCCTGAATCGATAGAATACTTGCCAGTGATATTCAATCTTATGAGTGCAATTATCATTTCCCAGCCGTAAAGCACGACAAATCCGTATCCCAGCAGTTTCCATGTTCCTTCGGCATAGAAAATATAACCCAATCCTATCAGGATGATGCTTATCCAGTCTATTGTGATATCAAGGGTGAAGCCGTATTTTCTTCTTGGTTTGTTACGGTAATAAGCCAGTCTTCCGTCAAGGGAATCACCGAACCAGCTTATGGCAAAGCCGACAAGTCCAAGCAGCAGGAAACTCCTGCTGAAGTATGAAGCCAGGATGAAACTGGCACATACTATGATATTTCCGAAGAACCCTATGCCGGTCAGCATGTTTGAGGTGATGAATGACGGGATCTTTTGTACCAGCCATGAGATTGCCATCTCTTCCTGCTTCTTAAGGAGGTTGGTACGGGTCCGGTCACTGAAGACATTCCTGAGAACCTCTCCGTTAAAAAGTGACTTCAGATTATTTTTCTGAGGGGAATTCTCTGTCATGGCAGCAATTTGTCCTCTAAGTTATATTAATTTACCAGGAACGAATTCTTCGGGCACAGGCATTTCATATACTTTTTTTCTGAGGTAATCACCCAGGGAGAGCGGGTCAGGAAAGGCTGACTGTTCTTCAGGGCTTATCAATTCGCCGATCCCGATTCTTTGTTCGCGGTCTCTTTTGTTAAAGACCTCTGACGGCAGTCTCAGGAGCCTTATCCGCCAGTTGATAAGTCCAAGGAAATAAAAGTATAAGGAGTTTTTGTCAAAAAACCGGATTGGCAGAACCGGAACCTTTACCGAATGGATCAGGTGCAGTATGCTCTCCTGCCAGGGGCGGTCCCTTACCTTCATATCCCTGAGGCTGAAGTCGGAGACAGCACCCGACGGAAAAAATCCGAGCGGGTGCCCTGCACCCAGGTGGCTGATAGCTTCCCTGATGCCCCTGATACTTGCCGCCTTGATCGCGGTCTTTTTATTGCCTGTGGGTACAACGGGAATAAAATTGCCGTCAAGGGTTTTTATCAGGGAAAGGATCCTGTTGACTATAAACTTGTAGTCGGGTCTTAACCTTGCCATCATGTCAATTGTCATTATACCGTCGAGCCCTCCGTACGGATGGTTTGAGACGGTGATAAAAGCCCCCCCGGGCAGTTCCTTCAGTCTTCCGGCGTTGCCCACAGTGTAGCTGACTCCCAGGTCATCGAGTAGTCTGGTGGTGAATTCAGGTCCGCTCCAGGCTCCGGAATTGTCATATACCCTGTTGATCTTGTCAATTGCCAGGAAGCGGATCATCAATTCCGCAAAACGCTGGCCGTAAGCTCCCCTGAACAGAAAAGACAACGGTTCTAAATCCTTTGGACCGATTACTCTCATAGCATAAAACCCAAATTTACGAATTAAAAGATTATCATACCATGCGGGTTTGTACGGGGCCGGGTAAGAGTGATGAGAAATGAGATGGAATTCATGTTTGAAAAACAATATATTTGGGGCCGTGTTTCGCCAAATGTGGAACATCAGTAAAACGAAGTCCATGAAGAAGCTTTACCTGATCATGACCGCAATTACGGTGGCGTTGATGTCCTGTCAGCCTGCCGGCACCAAAGGGCAGACAGACCTGACCGGGAACAACATAATCCCAAGGCCCAGGTCCGTGGTTTCAACAGGCGGGTCATTCGTGCTGACGGGCAGGAGTGATATTTTTGTGATGCCGGGGAGCCCGGAGGAGGTAGCCGTAACAGGCAGCTTCCTGGCTGGCAAACTGAATCCGTCAACCGGTCTCGGTCTTGAGGTGATCACTGACGGCAGCAAACCGGGCAAGGGAGACATTCTCCTTGCAATCGGGGAAGCCGGTTCAGGGCTGGGTGATGAGGGTTATGAGCTTGTTATTACTGAAAAGGTGCTGACGCTTACTGCGGAAAAGCCTGCCGGGCTCTTCCGTGGCATCCAGACCATCCGGCAGCTGCTTCCTCCTGGAATTGAGGCGGACACCATTCAGCCGGGGCCATGGGCCATACCCACGGGTACCATACGTGATTGGCCTGAGTACGGGCATCGCGGTGAGATGCTTGATGTTTCACGTCATTTCTTTGGACCGGAGGATGTAAAAAGGTTCATTGATCACCTGGCACTTTATAAAATGAATGTTTTGCACCTGCATCTCTCTGATGACCAGGGGTGGAGAATAGAGATCAAATCATGGCCCAACCTGACCGCCCATGGCGGGAAAACCGAAGTGGGCGGCGGCGAAGGCGGATACTTCACACAGGAAGAATATTCAGATATTGTCAGGTACGCCGGTGAGCGATACATTACAATCATACCTGAGATAGACATGCCCAGCCATACAAATGCAGCGCTCTCATCCTATGCGGAGCTCAACATTGGCGGGAAGGCTACTGAGCCCTATACGGGAACAGATGTCGGTTTCAGCACGCTTGACACCCGTTCTGAAACCACCTATAAGTTTATAGACGATGTTGTCCGCGAAATAGCGGCTCTTACACCGGGGCAATACTTTCATATCGGAGGAGATGAGTCTCATTCCACCAAAATCGATGATTACATCTACTTTGTAAACAGGGTGCAGGATATTGTCCTGTCACACGGCAAGAGTGTGACAGGATGGGACGAGATTGCAAATGCAACTCTTAGGCCCGGAGCAGTGGTTCAGTACTGGGCGAAAGCCGGAAACGCGGTGAAGGGTGTTAACCAGGGAGCGAAAGTACTGATGTCACCATGCAAGTATGCTTATACTGACATGAAGTATGATTCCACAACCGTCCTGGGATTAAGCTGGGCTGCTTACATTGAGGTGGATGATGCCTACAACTGGGACCCCGCCACGCTTGTACCCGAAATCAGCAAAGAAAATATAGTCGGGGTGCAGGCACCGTTGTGGGCAGAGACTATCGAAACCTTCAAAGATGCGGAATACCTTATATTCCCGCGTCTTCCCGGATATGCAGAGATAGGCTGGACTCCTTCTGACATGCGTTCATGGGATGAATACCGTGTACGCCTGGCCGCACACGGGAAGCGGATGGAAATGCTGGGTATTGGATTTTATCGTTCTCCGCTGGTTGAGTGGGCTCAGCCAGGAAGGTAAGCATGAAATAACGGGTTAATACAATCATAAAATAAAAACTATATAAGAACATGGAATTTCTACTTGATGGAATCACCAATATCACCTGGCAGCAGGCAGTGATGTGGGTTATCGGGGCGCTGCTCATTTATCTGGCAATTGCAAAAAAGCTGGAGCCGTCGCTTCTGTTGCCGATGGGGTTCGGGGCAATCCTTGTCAATCTCCCGCTGTCAGGTGCGCTGAACCAGACCCTTTCAGGGATAGGAGAGGTGACCGGCATTCTTGACTGGATGTTCAGGGTGGGCATAGAGGCATCAGAAGCTATGCCGCTGTTGCTTTTCATCGGGATAGGGGCAATGATCGACTTCGGTCCTCTGCTCTCCAACCCGAGGCTTCTGCTCTTTGGTGCTGCGGCGCAATTCGGTATTTTTGCAACAATCACTGCATCCGTTCTGCTGGGCTTTGACCTCAGGGATGCCGCCTCTATCGGAATTATCGGAGCTGCTGACGGTCCTACTTCAATCCTGGTATCACAGGTACTTAAGAGCGAATATATTGGACCGATTGCCATTGCAGCATATTCATACATGGCCCTGGTTCCGATAATTCAGCCCTTTGCAATCAAGATTTGCACAACAGAGAAAGAGAGGAAGATCAGGATGAATTATAATCCGAAGAGTGTCTCGAGGCTTACCCGTATACTGTTCCCTGTTACGGTAACAATCATTGCAGGGTTGGTGGCGCCGGCATCGATTGCTCTCGTCGGATTCCTGATGTTTGGTAACCTGATAAGGGAGTGCGGTGTCCTTAAGTCATTATCTGACAGTGCACAAAAGGAACTGGTGAACCTGATAACACTGCTGCTTGGAATAACAATCGCGGCAAGCATGCAGGCTGAAAAATTCGTGGCTCTCGATACAGTCAAGATCATGGGCCTCGGGCTCCTTGCTTTTGTATTTGACACAATTGCCGGCGCCTCTTTTGCCAAGCTTCTCAACCTGTTCCTGAAGGAAAAGATCAACCCGATGGTTGGAGCAGCAGGGATTTCAGCATTTCCAATGTCTTCACGCGTCATCCAGAGACTGGGCCTGGAGGCTGACCCGACCAATCACCTGCTGATGCACGCAGCAGGAGCTAACGTCTCAGGCCAGATCGCCAGCGTCATCGCAGGTGGTGTGATAATAGGACTTGTACCCGGTTTACTTTAAAAGGAGGTGAAGGATGAATGCTGATTTCTTTAAATCACTCGATCTGATGGGGAAGGGCATGACAGCCATCTTCGTCGTCATTATTGTCATTTACCTGGCTACTCACCTGATCCTGAAAGTTTCAGGAGGAAGAAAAGGGGAGACGGAAGAATAGCTATTTGCCGGCTGGTGTCATAGCGCTTTCCATTCCTTTCTGACAGCCTGTTGTCAATCCGCATGGATTGGTTCCGGGGAATTTTGTAACTTTATGTGGCCATTATCCCCGCAGGGGTAATGCAGCATATGTCGGACCAACCAGTGACCGGATGAAAAAAGCGCTTTTACTGCTGCTTGTGGCCGCTATGGCTTCTTGCAGCCAGGCGAGGAAGAGTTCTTCCACCGTACCGGAAGATGACCTGATCATTACCAGGAAATATGTTGGCGATTTCATCGAGTATCGCCATACCGGGCCCGAGAATTATGACGGCCCGAACATAATCTGGATCAAGACCACCATGGAAGACAGGTATGGCAAGATATCAGCGTACGGACGCAAATGCGACTTCACCGGCGGCGACAGGCTTTACCTGAGAAGAAAATTCTACAGTCCGGGAATAGTGTCCGGTTACTGGGTTTATGTAATTGAAAATGATGCTTCGGTTTCCTACCGTGCCACCGACCTTCAGCATGACAGGGAGGTATTCATCAAAACCTGGTTTGAATGATTTTCCCGGCAACCTTTAGGAGATGAACAACATTAATCTTATCGCGTTTCATAAATATGTCTAAAAACAAAAACCTTCAGACTGAAATCGATGCCAGTTTCCTGTACGGGAGATTGGCTGATAATGAAGATGATGCTGTTATAGCCAGCGTTTTCAGGCAGATGAGTGAGATTGAAAAAGGCCATGCAGAAGCCTTTGCAAAATCCGGGGAAAAAAGTGCCGGAATGCTGTTCAGGCCCTCATCGCGGGCCCGTGTCCTGGACCTCATCGGAAAGATTTTCGGTTATAATTATGTCCTGGGTGTTCTGATGGATACAGAGAAGAGCATCTCAGGTGCTCTTATTGCAGGAAGAAAGACCAGGAAGGAGGCGGTTACGGGGTCCGAAACAAATCATGTCAAAATACTTCGTTCCATCCTTGAACGGCAATCAAATCTTGAAGGCAGGCATCTGGCAAAATTCGAAAGCCGTCACAGATCCGTAGGCGGGAACGCCATCAGGGCTGCAGTACTTGGGGGCAATGACGGCCTTGTTTCAAACTTCAGCCTAATAATGGGTGTTGCCGGCGCCACCTCCGGACAGGGAGGAGTATTGCTGGCCGGCATCTCAGGGATGCTTGCCGGAGGACTGTCAATGGCGCTTGGTGAATGGATTTCCGTGAAAAGCTCCCAGGAACTTTACCAGAATCAGATGAATCTTGAGATGGATGAGATTGAAGCGAACCCGGAGGGAGAAAAGAAAGAACTGATGCTGATATACAAGGCAAAGGGTATACCTGAGCAACAGGCAAGACAGATGGCAGAGGAGATATTCAATGACAGGGGCAGGGCTCATGAGGTGCTGGTTAAAGAAGAGCTGGGGATAAACGCGGAGGAACTGAAGGGCTCTGCCATTGAAGCGGCAATATATTCTTTTGTACTTTTTTCGGCAGGTGCAATAATTCCGGTTCTGCCGTTCCTGTTTTCCCAGGGAATGAAGGCAATAATCATCTGTGTAGGGTTAAGTGCCGCGGGTTTGTTTTTAATCGGAGCAGCAATTACGTTGTTCACCGGTAGAAATGTGTGGTATTCGGGAGTCAGGCAGGTGTTGTTTGGAATAGCTGCAGCAGCTGTTACCTTTGGCATCGGGAAACTGATTGGCGTTTCCGTTACCGGCTAAGCATCATAGCATCCCATGTTCAGGTTTTTAAGCAATATAGACAGCAAGCGCCACAAAAGGCAGTTTGGGGCCCTTGATATTTTAAAGTTTATAGGCCCCGGATTGCTGGTGACGGTGGGCTTCATCGATCCGGGTAACTGGGCATCCAATCTTGCCGCGGGAGCCAATTACGGCTACGCCCTTCTCTGGATGGTTACCCTGTCTACAATAATGCTCATTTTACTGCAGCATAATGTGGCACACCTCGGTATTGTCACCGGATTATGTCTTTCTGAGGCAGCTGCAGTTTACGTAAAGAAGCGGTATGCAAGGATTCTGCTTTCCTCAGCCATGCTTGCTTCGGTTTCCACCTCCCTGGCTGAAATCCTTGGTGGGGCAATAGCCCTGAACATGTTGTTCTCTGTACCTGTAAAGGCTGGTGCAATACTGGTTACCATTTTTGTGATGGTAATGCTTTATTCAAACTCTTACAAAGCAATAGAGAAATGGATCATAGCCTTTGTTTCGGTAATAGGATTATCTTTTCTGTACGAGCTCTCTCTTGTTGATATAAATTGGGGAAGCGCAGTTAAGGGGTGGGTTACCCCTTCTTTCCCTGACGGCTCAATGATAATCATAATGAGTGTGCTTGGAGCAGTGGTTATGCCACATAACCTGTTTCTCCACTCCGAGATTATCCAGAGCAGACAATGGAACCTGCAGGACGAAAAGGTCATTAAGAGGCAGCTGAAGTTTGAATTTGCCGACACAATTACATCAATGGTCATCGGATGGGCTATCAACAGTGCAATGATACTCCTTGCTGCCGCAACATTCTTCAGAGCACGCATGCCTGTCACCGAGCTTCAGCAGGCAAATCACCTGCTTGCGCCCCTTCTGGGAAGTCATGCCGCAGTTGTCTTCGCAGTTGCACTTTTGTTTTCCGGGATAGCTTCGGCCATTACATCAGGGATGGCTGCAGGCACAATTTTCGCGGGGATGTTCAGGGAACCGTATGACATCAGGGACAACCATTCAAGACTCGGTGTTGCCATATCACTGGTACTTGCACTGGTGATTATCTTCCTGATCTCAGACCCCTTTAAAGGACTGATAATATCACAGATGGTATTGAGTATGCAGCTTGCATTCACCATATTCCTGCAGGTCTACCTGACTTCCTCTGAAAAGGTGATGGGCAAATACAAAAATTCACTTTTTTCGAAAATCACATTATACGGACTGGGCGTTATAGTAACCTTGCTGAACCTCGCCCTGGTAGTCAGTTTTTTTAAATAATTTTCAGGATATTTGAAAACAATCCTGGTAAGAAAACAGTGATTCATCATGGATAGCATGGACCTCTATTTTATTGCCCTTATCCCTCACAGTGAACTGAGGAATGAGATTCGGGCGGTAAAGGACAGGATACGCCTGGCATATGGTGCGGGTCATGCACTCAAATCTCCTGCTCATATTACAATGCAGATGCCTTTCAAAAGGAACAGCAGGGATGAATATGCCATCACTGCCGCCCTTGAAAAATTCGGCTCTGAAGAAAATCCTTTTACTGTCAGACTGGATGGATTTGGCTGCTTTGCCCCGAAGGTTATTTTTATCAGGATAGAGGATCCGGATCCGGTAAAGTCAGCACATGGCCGGTTAAAAAGAATTCTGACCGGACAACTTGGATTTGCAGTCAGCGAGATCATGAATGATGTCCAGCCACACATAACCGTAGCCACGCGGGATCTTACGAAAGAGGCATTCAGGGAAGCGTGGCCTGAATTTCAGAATGAGGAATTCAAGGGTACTTTTGAAGTTCACAGTATTTTCCTGCTGAAACATAACGGGAAAAATTGGGATATACTTAAAGAGTTTCCATTCGGTAACAATGGATAGAAGGAAGTTTATCTCAGGAAGCGCCCTCGCTGCTGCCGGATGGATTGCGGCATCGCGCCTTCAGGCAGTGCCGTGGTCACCTGGCGGAGACCATCTTCCCCTGCCGGCATCATCCATCCGGGAGCCTCAGTCAATTACCGGCAATAAGCTATGGGAGTCATTTCGCAATCCTTCCGGTAATTATCGTCCCTTTGTCAGGTGGTGGTGGAACGGCAACAAGGTTGAGGAAACGGAACTCATAAGAGAGTTACGCCTGCTGAAGGCAGCAGGCATAGGCGGGGTGGAGATAAACCCGGTGGCATTCCCCTCCCGTTTTGAGGGTGACAACCTTGGAAAATCTTCACTGGAGTGGCCGGGCAGGGAGTGGAGCAATATGTTGAATGTTGTTTTTACCGAAGCGAAACAGCTGGGGATGACCTGTGACCTGATTGTTGGTTCGGGGTGGCCTTTTGGCGCAGAGAATACTGCAGAGGATGAGCGGTCACAGATAGTTGTTATTGCCGTACGGAAGGTCAGCGGCCCGGCAGAGTTGTCGGTATCACGCAGAT
>DAIDJT010000040.1 GCA_027451265.1 Bacteroidales bacterium
GTACTCCCTCCATTTGTCAAAGGCATCCTGGACGGAACCGTATGCCGGATTCTCCAGGATATTGCGGAAGGCGTTGCAGAACCACGCGTTGCACGATTGTGAAACTGCTTGCGGAAGGTTAAGGGGTGAGGCATGTGAGTGACACCCTACAGTAAGGGAGCCGGCATGGTAACCGTTGCTGCAACTGAAAAGGGACGTGGGCCTTATTACATTCTCCTGGAGGCCAATGAGGCCGTTCATTATCTTGAAGGTGGAGCCGGGGGGATAGGAGGCCATCAGCGCCCTGTCAAAGAGCGGTTTGACCGTATCAGCCTGGAGAACAGAAAAATTCTCTGACCTGATCCTGCCCACCAGAAGCGACGGATCATACGTGGGAGAGGAAACAAGCGTAAGAATCTCGCCCGTTGAGGGCTCAATTGCAACTATTGACCCCGTCTTGTTCTGCATCAGCCTTTCACCATACTCCTGCAGCGTGAGGTCTATTGTGGACCACAGGTTGGTACCGGGGATGGCCACCGTGTCATATCGCCCTTCGGCGTATGATCCCTTGATGTTGTTGTGGACATCAACAAGGAAAATATTCACTCCCTTCCGGCCCCTGAGGTACTCTTCATATGATTTTTCTATTCCGCTGGTGCCAATGTAGTCACCGGACCGGTAATATTTGTCCCTGGCTATCAGTTTATTGTCAACTTCACCCACGTAACCCAGGAGGTGGGCTCCCACAGGCCTGGTATATTTCCTGAGTGTCCTTGCCTGTACGTAATAGCCCGGGAAACGGTAAAGTTCCTCCTGGAGCACGGCATAGGTCTCGGATGAGATCATCTTCATAAAGACTGAGGGGGCGCGCCGCGAATATGAGGTTGCAGCCTTCATCCTTGCCCTGAAATCATCCATTGTGATACCCAGAATCTCATTGAACCTGACGGTATCGAATGCGCTGGTCTGGACAGGTATGACAAGCAGGTCATAGGCTGCCTGGTTGTAAACTATCAGTTCCCCGTTGCGGTCATAGATAAGACCACGGGCAGGGTATTGCGTGACAGGCCTGAGGGCATTGTTGGCGGCAGAGACACGGTAGGTCTTGTCAACTATCTGGACATAAAACAACCGGGCAATCAGTATCAACGCCGCCAGCAGCACCAGCGCCATGATGAAGTATTTCCTGTTTGCATACCGGTCCTTCATACCCGCCTCCTCATCTGTGTGGCCTCATGAAGTCGAAAAGGACAATGAAGAAGGTGGTGACCATGGTGCTCAGCAACACTCTCAACAGGGTGTGAAAGAAATGCTTTAAGGTGAATATCTCCACGAAGAACAGGGCAAGATGATGCACCAGCACCACCGTGGCTGTGTAAATGAGGAACCAGCGCAGTCCGCTGCGGTATGATGAGGGAGACATGTCCCCTTCGGCTGCCTCGGCAGTAACGTTGAGAGACAGAACCCAGGGACGGACGAAGGAGGCAATCACTGTTGCAAAGGTATGTACACCCATCGTCCCTGTGAAGATATCAATCACAAACCCTGTAAGGAAGCCCAGGAGGAGAAGTATCCAGGAGGGGATTGAAACAGGAAGGATAAGGATGAACATCAGGTAGACGTAAGGATTGACATACCCGCTGAACTCAATATTGTTGAAGATGATCAGCTGAAGCACCACAAGGAGGACAAAAGTGCCGGTATACCTGAGGATACTGTTCATTTCACCACCTCCTCTTCAAGCTTTTCCCTCTCGTCCTTTTTAAGGTTCCCGATGACGTACACATCCGTCAGTTTCTTGAAATCAACAGAGAGCAGGACCTTCAGCGAGACGAAGTCGCCTCCGCGCTTCTGGTCTCCGGTAAGGGTGCCGGCCATAAGCCCGGCCGGGAAGATGGCCGAATAGCCACTGGTAACAATGGTATCGCCCTCATTTACCGCAACATGATGAGGTATCTCAGAGAGTCTTGCATAGCGGTGGTTTGTACCGTCCCATGTCAGGGAGCCGAAATAGTCATTGCGTGCAATACTAGCACTGAGCCGGAAATCGGTGTTCAGAAGAGACATCACCACGGAGAAGTTTGGCGAGACACCAACCACTACCCCTACGACTCCTGAAGGGGAGGCTACCCCCATGCCAACGGCCACGCCATGCTTTGATCCCCTGTCAAGGGTAATGAAGTTTTTTTGCTTGTTGACCGAATTGCTGATGACCCTGGCGTTCAGGTAGGTGTAACTGATACCGCTGATTGTGTCATGTACTCCGGAAAATCCTTCAGAGGGCCTGGCAGACAGTTCCTCGAGATGCCTCCGAAGCATAGTGTTCTCTTTTACGAGTTCTTCGTTTACACTCCGCAGACGGAAATAGTATGTGCCTCTTTCCAGCCTCCTCGCAACAAATCCGGAAATATTGCGTGACAGGCCGTAGAAGACTGTCTGATGGTAGTTATGCGATGTTGAGATCATGACAAGAGCCACCGCTTCCAGCACAAGGAAAAGGATCAGGGTTTTAAACCTGAGCAGGAAGTTCAGAAGGCTTCTCATTCATGAACAGGATTTATCTCATCAGGAACGGGTACTTCTCTACATTCTTCAGTGCCACACCGGTGCCTCTGACAACTGCGTGAAGCGGGTCCTCAGACACCCTGAAGGGTATGTTAATCTTGTCAGTGAGACGCTTGTCAAGGCCACGCAGCAGGGCGCCGCCACCTGCAAGGAACACTCCCTTGTTGACGATGTCAGCGTACAGCTCCGGAGGAGTCTGTTCGAGCACCTGAAGGACTGATGCCTCTATCTTGGTGAGTGATTTGTCAAGGCAGTAAGCAATCTCCTGGTATGAAACCGGAATCTCAATGGGGAGCGAGGTCATCAGGTTAGGACCGCGTACCACAAAGTCAGCAGGCGGATTTTCAATGTCAGGCAGCGCTGCGCCGACTGCAATCTTGATATCCTCGGCTGTTTTCTCACCAATTTTTATGTTATGCTGATGACGCATGTAGGCCTGGATGTCAGAGGTGAAGCCATCTCCGGCTACTCTTATTGACCTGTTGCATACAATGCCTCCAAGGGCGATCACTGCAATCTCCGTTGTTCCGCCGCCTATATCCACCACCATGCATCCCTCGGGGGCTTCAACATCAAGGCCGATGCCTATTGCAGCGGCCATCGGTTCATAGATCAGGTAGACGTCCCTTCCGCCGGCGTGTTCCGAAGAGTCACGCACCGCCCTTATTTCCACCTCAGTGCTGCCACAGGGAATGCCAACAACCATTTTAAGTGACGGTGAAAAGAACTTGGGCCCGGTGTTGATCATCTTGATCATGCCCCGTATCATCAGCTCGGCAGCGTGGAAGTCAGCGATGACACCATCGCGAAGCGGCCTGATGACCCTTATGTTTTCGTGGGTCCTGCCATGCATTTGCCTTGCTCTGTCGCCAATGGCAATGAGCTTGCCAGTATTCCTGTCGATGGCCACTATTGAGGGCTCATCAACAACAAGCTTGTCATTTGCAATTATATTTGTATTGGCCGTACCCAGGTCTATTGCAACCTCCTGTGAAAGAAAAGAAAATAATCCCATAGGTCCTTGAAACTGTTTCTTGTTAGTCTATTTTAATGTTTGAAATGTCTTACACCTGTAAAAACCATTGCCACACCTGTTTTATTGCAGTAATCGATTGATTCCTGATCACGTACCGATCCTCCGGGCTGAACAACGGCGGAAATTCCCGCTTCATGAGCGGTGGTCACCGAGTCAGCGAAGGGGAAGTATGCATCAGAAGCCATCACTGCCCCTTCAAGTGAGAAGCCGAAAGCCTGTGCCTTGTTGATTGCCTGGCGAAGGGCATCAATCCTGGATGTCTGTCCTATGCCGCTGGCACACAGCTGCCGCCCCCTGGCCAGCACAATAGCATTGGAGCGGCTGTGTTTCACTATCTTGTTGGCAAAGACCATATCATCGTACTCCTCCTCCGTAGGATGCCTCCCGGTGACTGGTTTCATCATGGAAGCAGTCTCTGTGGAACCGTCACGGTCCTGCCAGAGGACGCCGCCCAGCATCGACCTGAATGAGGCTTTTTCATTTCCGGCGCTTTTACGCTGCAGGATGATCCTGTTCTTTTTGGAGCTGAGGATCTTTACCGCGCCCGGCGTGAAGGAGGGGGCCATCACCACCTCCAGGAAAACCTTGTCCATCTCTGCGGCAGCAATATCATCTATCTCCCGGTTCACTATCACCACACCCCCGTAAGCCGAGACAGGATCACAGGCCAGCGCATCGTCCCACGCCTCCTTCAGCGCCGGGCGCGAAGCCACTCCGCAAGCATTGTTGTGCTTGATGACGGCACAGGTGACCTCTTCAAACTCGTCAATGAGATTGATGGCTGACTCGATGTCAAGGAGGTTGTTGTAGGAGATCTCCTTTCCGTGAAGTTGGACGAATACCCTGTCAAGGTCGCCGAAAAAGACACCTTTCTGGTGGGGGTTCTCCCCGTATCTCAGTATATGGGACTCTGTTATGCTCTTACTGAACACAGTTGCATCTCCGTTCCTGTTGAACCAGTTGAAGATGGCTGTGTCATAATGAGATGTCATTGCGAATGCTTCGAGAGCGAATCGGTAACGTTCATCAGAACTTACTTTGCCCCTGCCATTCTCAAGTATTTCCATCAGTGAGCCATACTGGTTCCTTGATGATACTATCAGCACGTCAGCCCAGTTCTTGGCTCCGGCCCTTATCAGCGAGATGCCGCCGATGTCTATCTTCTCAATGATCTCCTGGTCAGTGGCACCTGAAGCTACCGTCTCCTCAAACGGATACAGGTCAACAATCACAAGGTCAAACAGAGGGATGTTGTACTCTGCCACCTGTTTCATGTCAGTCTCATTTTCCCTCCTGGCAAGTATGCCGCCAAAAACTCCGGGATGCAGGGTTTTTACCCGCCCTCCCAGGATGGAAGGATAGGTAGTTATCTCCTCAACCTTCCCTGCCGGGACACCTGCAGCGGTGATGAAATCCCATGAGCCGCCCGTCGAAATGATTGTTACACCCAGCTCACTCAGTTTTTTCACAATGGCTTCGAGGCCATCCTTATAATAAACCGAAACAAAGGCTCTCTTTATTTTTATGTCACTCATCATAAATGACTTAGATTAACGATACAACGGCAGAATCAATCGGATAAAAGTATATATTTTTTTTGATTGTCAATGTCGGCAAATAATTGAATTGATGATTTATTGCGGATGTATTGATGTTTCATATTTGACTATCTTTGATCGGAATAAAAGACGGGGACATGTGGTTAAAAATGTTCAGGGAGAGCTTTATGTTCGCCTTCGGTTCTGTGGTGGTCAATAAGCTTCGTACCTTTCTATCACTTTTCGGAATTACTATCGGGATATTGTCTATCATCTCCGTATTCACGGTATTTGACTGGATGGAGAAAAGCATAAGGGACAGCATAGCCACCCTGGGTGACAATACAATCTATGTTGAGAAATGGCCATGGACCTCTGATGCCAACATAAAGTGGTGGGATATGATGAAGTGGCAGCCCCCTTCGATGGAGGACTATGAAGCGATAGTCAGAAGGTCTGCCTCTGCGGAGGCCTTATGCTATTCAGTCGGATCATCGGAGGCTATTAAATACCGCGGCAACCTGTTAAGTGATACATATGTTTCTGCTGCCACGCATGACTTTGAGAATGTAAGGTCATTCGAGATTGAAAAAGGCCGCTATTTCACCCTGTCAGAGTCATCCTCAGGCAAACCGGTAGCAATTCTCGGTTATGAGGTGGCTGACAAGCTTTTTGGAAATGTGCCGCCGGTAGGCAAGGAGATTACTATAAACAAATACAAAGCACAGGTCATAGGTGTCTTTAAAAAGGAAGGCAAAGGCGGTATGAGTGACAATGGCATGGATCAGGCAGTGCTGGTTCCGCTCAACTTCAGCCGTCAGTTCATCAACTTCCGCAATCCGTTCCTCAACTCTGACATCATGATCAGAGGTAAAGAGGGAGTCCCGGTTCAGCAGCTTTCAGACGAGGTGGTGATGATTCTTCGCGCCGCCAGGCGAATAGGGCCCGGGAAGGAAAACACCTTCTCAATCAACAGGGCCAGCCAGATTACAAGCACCCTTGAGCCAGTATTCAGGGGCATCAACATAGCGGGATGGATCATCGGGGGCTTCTCCATCCTTGTGGGGGGATTCGGAATTGCCAACATCATGTTTGTCTCCGTCCGCGAACGTACCAGCATCATAGGCATCCAGATGGCTCTCGGGGCAAAGAGGAGGTGGATACTTCAGCAATTCCTTACCGAGTCAGTGCTGCTCTCAGTCACCGGAGGCATACTTGGACTGATACTTGTATTTATCGGGACTCTTTTTGTCAATTACTTCTTTACCCTGGGGATGCATCTTACTGCTGGCAACATACTGCTTGCAGTTAGCATTTCTGCTGCTATCGGGATTGTAGCGGGCTTTGCTCCCGCTTCTTCTGCCTCAAGAATGAACCCGGTTGAGGCAATAGGGTACTCATTCTGATAGTTGATCCGTACGGGGTCTTGTTGCAGTCACACAATCATGCAAAACTGCGGGTCGTGGGGCCGTGACTGGTCTGAAATTTCTGATTCGAAGGTTATAATTTATTTGCTTCCACCCAGTTAGTAAGCTCCACAAACTGACTGACCGACAGTTGCTCAGCTCTCATTGAGAGGAGCGGCATGTCCCCGGCGTCGGAGCTAACCATCGCCCGGATAGGGTTGCGCAGCATCTTGCGCCGCTGGTTGAAACAACGCTTGACGACACTCACAAACAGTTTCTCGTCACATTCCAGCCGTTCCACTTTGTTGCGGGTCAGTCTTATAACAGCCGATTTGACCTTGGGAGGAGGCGAAAATACATGCTCGCTGACGGTAAAAAGGTATTCAATGTCATACCAGGCACGGAGGAGAACGCTCAGTATGCCGTAGACACGGCTGCCGGGCCCGGAACATATCCGCTCCGCAACCTCCTTCTGAACCATTCCCACTGTCTCCGTCACATGGTCACGGTTATCCAGGATTTTGAAAAAAATCTGGCTTGAAATGTTATAGGGGAAGTTCCCGATGACTGCAACATGGTGCCCGAATGGCTGCAGGTCAATATCCAGGAAATCGCCTTCGATTATCTCCACCAGGCCTCCCAGGTTTTGCCTCAGATAATCAACTGACTCGCGGTCTATCTCAACCACCTTCAGCGAGGGGAAAATCCTTTCAGCAAGAAAATGAGTCAGCACCCCCATCCCCGGCCCGACCTCCACCACTGAGTCACAACCATCGGCACTGAGGCTGTCTACAATAGCAGCCGCAATCCGCTTATCCTTAAGGAAATGCTGTCCGAGGTGCTTCTTGGGTCTGACATAACCATTTGACATGGCAGTTCCTACTTGATCAGTTCCCATGGCGGCACCAGCCGGTCTGATCCGATGCCCGGTATTTTTATTCTCTCCATCAGGTTCAGCAGCAGCTTCAGGAGATTGAAATAAAGGGTAACAAAGAGGAATATGTTCAATAGCCATATCACAAGCATATTGAACCAAAGGGTTCCTATCCTGAGGTTACCGATTATTTTATAGGGCGCATAGAAATGTGCCCTGCCGATGTGTGAATCGGGCAGCATAAGCACCGGATCCGATTTCTGGATGATCCGGTCTTCAGTCTCGTAGTATTTGTTCTGCACCGTCCGGTTCAGCACGATATCAGCAAGGTCATTGTTGTAGGTAGCTGTTTTCAGCCGAACCAGTTCATCCTTCCCCATCTTTGACACAAGAGCATTTGTTATGCTGTCCTTTACAGCTGTCTGCTGCAAATATTTCCTGCGTATGCTCTTCTGCAGGGAATCGAGGTAATCATTTACAATATACGACGCATCCCGGGTGAACGGTTCCCTGTTTATCACCCTCATGGCCTGGGCAGGGTCAAGACCGGTCTCGGCGCTGAGCTCGCCAATATGGGTTTTGAGTTTCTCCAGACTGTTAAGGTAGACGTCTGTATACTCCGCCTTACCCGCAGTATAGGCAGCCTCATTGCTCTTGCGCTTCAATTCGTTGACCAGGTAACCCGATTGCCAGTCGTAACGGCTGATCATCATATCCGTTTCAAAGAATGGCTTCATATACCTGTTTGACCTGAACTGCTCAACAGCCATTGCTTCATAGGCCCACCTCGTTGTCATGACATCTCCTATCACCGGGACATACACCTTTCTTGTCAGGGAGTGGTGCAGGTCATCAAACCTGATCATGGCGCCGCCGAGGAGAAGCTGGGGGACCAGCACCAGGGGGATGAGAATATAAATGCTGATTACTGACTTCATGCCGGCAGATATATTCAGTCCCACCATGTTGCCGAAACATGAAGTGGTAAACAGTATCAGCCATTGCCGCCACATCATCCCCTCAACCTGGAGGATTCGCTGTGAAATCAGCACATACATCAGCGTCTGCACGGCTGACAGCCCGAACAGGAAAGTGATCTTCGAAAAGAGGTAACTTGAGCGGCTTATATTGAGGTATTTTTCACGCTCAAGTATCTTGTTGTCCCTGAATATCTCTTCCGCGCTAACGGTGAGGCCCAGGAACAGGGCAACCACCACGCTCATGAACAAAAACACCGGGTAACTCTTGTTGTCCGAGAAGAGGTAGTCGCCGTCAGCGAGATACTTTGAGACGAAGGCAAGGATAAAAGCAAGCAGCGGAGGCTCAAGAAGGTTGATGACCATGTACTGTTTGTCAGCATACTTCCTTACAAGGTTTCTCCTGACAAAGGTGACAACCTGTTCCCTCCGTTTCGGAAGCTTGAAGTTGCTGGCGGGCAGCGGCTTCATCTCCGGCTTTCCGGAGAGGGCGGGCTCCATCTTCTGTCTGTAGCGGTGGTACCACTCTACGGGAGATACCTGCCTCTCCTGTCCTTTCCTGCCGTCAGGGTCAACAACCTTCGCTTCCACTATCTGGAGGATCTCATCTGTCTCCACGTTGCCGCATGTGGGGCACTCACTCTCTGCAGCGTTAGCCTGGGAAGTTTCGGTTTTGAAGTAGACAATTGCATCAACAGGGTCACCGTCATAGATCATGTAACCTCCCCTGTCGAGCACCCAGAGGCGGTCAAACATCTTGAGTATGTCAGACGACGGCTGGTGTATGATCACAAATACCAGTTTGCCGTTTATAGCCTGGTCCTTAAGCAGTTCCATCACATTCCCGGAGTCATGCGATGCCAGCCCTGAGATAGGCTCATCGGCGAAGAGAACTGCCGGTTCGCGCATCAGTTCCAGTCCAATATTAAGCCTTTTGCGCTGCCCCCCGCTGATCTTCTTGTTCAGCGGATCGCCCACCAGCATGTCACGGTACTCGTAAAGGTCCAGCTCCTTCAGCACATCAACCACAACCTGGTTCAGTTTCTCCTCGTCATAGTCGCCGAAAGTGAGACGGGCATTATAATACAGGTTCTGGTAGACTGTCAGCTCCTCTATCAGGAGGTCATCCTGCGGCACATACCCGATCAGGCCGTTAAGTTCCTGCGGCTCGTTGTGGAGATCATAGCCATTGATATAGACTGCACCGTTCTCCGGCTTCAGTTTGCCGTTGAGGATGTTCAGCAGTGTGCTTTTACCGACGCCGCTGCCACCCATTATGCCCACCAGGTTGCCCGATTTCACGCTGAAGCTCATTGGCTGTATGCCGTTATCGGAGCCCTTAAAATGGTATTCTATGTTTTGGCCCTCAAAGATTATATCCTCGGTGAAGTTGGCCTTGATGAATTTCCTGAAGAGGGCTGTATAATAGAGTGGCGCCATTCCGTGGGCGCGGATGTTGACACCGGGTTCCAGCAGGAATGGTCTGAGCGGTACAACGTTTCGCCCCT
Source organism: Bacteroidales bacterium (assembly GCA_027451265.1). Classification (GTDB taxonomy): domain Bacteria; phylum Bacteroidota; class Bacteroidia; order Bacteroidales; family VadinHA17; genus SR-FBR-E99. The sequence continues at coordinate 9,884 of DAIDJT010000040.1, forward strand.
TGAAATGAAGCTGCATCTTTCCGTCGTACATGAAAAGAAGATGGCCCGTGCTGCTGATGAAAAGGACATAGATAGTTCCCCGCAGCCCCCTGGAAACCATGTGATGCCATTCATGATAGTTGGCATACCTTGATGACGGTTCTCCTATATTGCTCTCCCCCTCGATGGCAAGGAAGGCGTCAGGGGTGATTTTGTCAAACCGCATCCCGAGCATGAAGGCCTGGGCATTCGTCTTCTCTTCCTTCGAAATATTAAAGGTCCGCGCAACAATGTCAATAATCGAATACTCCTGCTCTGAGACAGTTCCGTCTTCAAAGACGAACTCAAGCAACTGAAGGAATACTATCATTCTCTCCTCGAGGAAGAGTCCCTTCTTAATCTGCCTGCATATGTTCGTTATCTGGAAGGTGATGAGCGAGTCCTCATCGGATAGTTCACCTTCTTCAACAGACTTCAGTTCCCGTTCATAGAAATGAAGGTTGTTCTCATAGAGTTTGAAATACTCCTCCTCAAGCTCCTGGTTCAGGTATCTCCTGAGGTAACTGCGAAGGATTTTCTTGCCCCTTGGCGTAACCCCGGCTGGGTTTACGGTAGAGATAATGGCAAAAATATGTATCAGCGCATGTAATACTGATTCCCTCATAACCTCAAAAAAAGACCGCAATTTTTACTTGCGGTCTTCAGGTATCTGTTTTTATTATTTCACCAGTTCCGACCTGACCGAGTTGACGGCCTTCTTCAGGTTTTCTATATCCGTCATTGTGAGGCTTGTACCCAGCTTCGCGTAAACGTCACGCACCGGCTGCATGGAGGTCAGCATTCTCGAGACGAGAGGGTCACTGTTATGCGGAGCAGCCAGCTCCTCAAACAGCTCAAACGACTTTTTCTGGTCAAGCAGAACCGGTTCAAACCCTGACAGATGGGCTCCTGACTCGGAGACCGACATGGTGAGATACATACCCTCAACCCAGGCGCCGCCAACCATCAGAAGAGCGAGGTTGGCCTGTCCGGCATCAACCATATATGAATAGGTGCGGTCAAAAGCATCGGTGAGTATTGTGACCAGGGTGTCGCGGTTGTCGAAATTAGCTCTTATCCTGTCATAAAGCGATTCATCATATATCTTCGACAGGTTCTGCTCAAGGGCCAGCGTGCGGATGGCCGCCATGTAATCAATCACGTCCTGCTGCATGTTGTACAGCGTTGCATAGCTGAGGTCAGCGCCATAAATGCCGAGGTTTACCGAGCGATTATAGCTCTCGATATAATTGCGGGCATTGGCAGGAGGATTTGTTGCACCGAGGATGTAACCCAGGTCCATGTCGGTGAGCTTCTTGATCACCTCTGCCGATGTGGGAAGCGGATAGACATTCTCTTCTATCTTCTGCTCAAGCCCTTCGAGCTGAACGGCGTTGATCTCCTTCTGTTTCCTTGATTCACCCCTGTTCTTGCAGGCGGATGCACCGGCAACTGTCAGTATAAGTACAGCAACCAGGATTTTCGTGAAAGTCGTTTTCATATGACTGATGTTTGGTACTTGTGTTTTGGCTACGTAAAAATAAGACTTTTTAAGTTTACGGCCGGAATAATATTTCAAGAATTATTAAGAGCTGCTGAGGACCCGTAGTTCATGCATCCTAAACACCTGCAGCCGTCCTGTTGTTCATTCTCATTTTCTGCTAACTTTGCATCCCGTAGCATTTACAGTCTCATGAAATACAACTTCGACGAGGCCCCATGCCGGGAAAACACCAACTGCCTAAAGTGGGACAAGCGTGAGGAAGTCTTCGGCAAAGCCGACGTGATCCCGATGTGGATAGCCGATATGGACTTCAGCACGCCTCCTTTTATTATTAAAGCTCTCCGCGAAAGGCTGAACCACGAAATTCTCGGATACTCATACAGGCCCGACAGCTATTTTGATGCAATCATAAACTGGGTTTCCGCACTGCACGGGTGGGACATCAGGCAGGAATGGATAGAGTTCAGCCCGGGTGTTGTGCCGGCTCTTAACATCTGCACGCTTGCGTACACCTCCCCTGGCGATGAGATAATCATTCAGCCGCCCGTCTACCCGCCTTTTTACGGAGCAGTGACCGATCACGGGCGCAGGCTCGTCTTCAATCCGCTGCTCGAGAACGAGCATGGATATTCTATGGATTTTGAAGGGCTCCGGAGGGTTATAACCCCGAAAACGAAGATGCTGATCCTGTCCAACCCGCACAACCCGGTGGGGAGGGTGTGGACCCGTGATGAACTGTCAGAACTGGCGGAGATATGCCATGAGAAGGGGATAATCATCCTTTCCGACGAGATACATTCTGACCTGCTGCTGCCGGGTATGAAGCATGTGCCGCTGGCATCAGTGTCTGAGAAAGCGGCTGCCATGACGGTGACCTGCATGGCTCCGAGCAAGACCTTTAACCTGGCTGGCCTCTCAACCTCCTCAATGATCATTTCTGATCCGGGACTGATGGAAAAATACCGGACGACGCTGATCGGGCTGCACATGCACCTGGGGAATATCTTCGGGAATATCGCTTCGGAGGCCGCCTATACATTTGGCCGCGAGTGGCTTGAGCAGCTCATGAAATACATTGAGGGTAATGTTGACCTTGTTATGGACTTCTGCCGTGATCGGCTGCCTGTTATCAGACCGGTGCGGCCTGAGGCTACATATATGATATGGCTTGACTGCCGTGCGATGGGGATGAGCGGAGAGGCACTGAACCGCTTCTTCGTTGAGCAGGCCGGCGTCGGGATGAATGAAGGATCACGCTTTGGCCCCGGGGGCGAAGGATTCATGCGCATGAACGTGGCCTGCCCGAGGGCAACGGTGCTGCACGCTCTTGAATCGATTGAAACAGCAATAAAGACATTAGGGTGAGAAACAACGACAGACTGAGCGTAAAACTGACGCTTGAGGATGGCACGGTCTACCGCGGCTGGTCATTCGGCGCACCGGTGGCTGCCGCCGGCGAGGTGGTTTTCAACACTGCCATGACCGGATATCCCGAGAGCCTGACAGACCCCTCCTACAGGGGACAGATACTCTGCCTCACCTACCCGCTGGTGGGCAACTACGGTGCACCGGGGAAAAGCGAGCAGGATGACCTGTTTCTATTTTATGA